>CACCJO010000003.1 GCA_902546375.1 uncultured Pelagibacteraceae bacterium | reverse complement strand
GTGCCATTGAATTAAGTGGTCTTCCAGGTAAATTAGCTGACTGTCAAATTGGAAAACAAGAGGGAACAGAACTATTTATTGTCGAGGGAGATTCAGCTGGCGGCTCTGCCAAACAGGGCAGAAATAGATCTAATCAAGCAGTCCTACCTTTAAGAGGCAAAATACTTAATACTTATGTTGAAGATTTAAACACTAAAAAAAACGGAAATGGAAATGGTTCAGATCAAAGAACAAAAGCATTGTCTAAAATGATTTCTTCAAATGAAATAGTCACTTTAATAAACGCACTTGGATTAGATCCAAAGGCTCATGAAATTGATTTAAAAGATTTAAGATATGGAAAAATAATTATAATGACAGATGCTGATGTTGATGGGTCTCATATTAGAGCATTATTATTAACCTTCTTTAATAATAAACCTTTTAACAAATTGATAGAAAATGGACATGTATATCTTGCTCAACCACCATTATTTAAAATCAACAAAGGCTCTAAAGGAATTTATATAAAAGACGAGGAAGAATTAGAAAATTATATAGTGATTAATAATAAAGAAATTAAAAAATTTAAGAAAGGTTCAAAGGATTTTTTAAAATTGATAGAAATTGAAAAATCCAAGATGAGTATACAAAGATTTAAGGGTTTGGGAGAGATGAATCCAGAAGAGCTTTGGAGTACGACTCTAAATCCAGAAACAAGAAATTTACTTCAGGTTCAATATTCAAAAAACTCAAAAAAAGACCAGGAATTGATACATACTTTAATGGGTAATGATGTAACATTAAGAAAAGATTTTATCATTTCTAACGCAATAAATGTTCAAAATTTAGATATTTAGATTATGAAGTTTTTTGAAACTTCAAAATTTCATACTTTAAAAAAATCTACTTATATTTCTTTAAGATGGATTGGTATAATAGGCCAACTAATTTCAATTTACGTAGTCTATTTTTTTTTAAATTTTGATTTTAATTTTATTTTATCAAATTTAATAATCTTTATTGGAATTTTAAGTAATTTTTATTTGATTTTAATTTACAATAAGACACAACTTTCAGATAGATCTGCGCTAATTTTTTTGATGATTGATATATTTCAATTAGGCTCACTAATATATTTGACAGGAGGCATAATAAATCCTTTTGTAATTTTTTTATTAATTCCCAGTGTGTTTGCATCATCAAATTTAGGCATTAGAACCAATTTATTTCTTGTTATTACCACAATATTAATGATTATATTTTTGACATTTTACTCAGAGGATTTGCCTGCACCATTAAATAATCATTTTCATGTTTCTAATTATTATTATTTTTCAATTCCAATTGCTTTAATAATTGCTTTAATTTTTTTAAATTATTTTGCGATAGTATTCGGTTCAGAGTTTAGAAAAAGAAAAGAAGCTTTAAGTAAAATGGAGGAAATAATGGCTCAAGAACATGAGATGTTATCGTTAGGAGGTCAAGCTGCAGCAGCAGCCCATTCTCTTGGTACTCCTTTATCTACGATTAAAATTATCTCACAGGAGTTAAAACATCAATTAAAGGACCGTAAAGAATTGATCTCGGACATAGAATTATTATCAAGTCAAGTTGAAAGATGTAATCAAATTTTGAAAAGATTATCTTTAAATCCTATTGAAGAAGATGATTTTATAGATGAAGATTTGAATTTTAAAAAATACATCAATCAAATTGTCAACTCATTTGAGGAAACAAGTAATAAAAAATTTATTTTAAATTTTGACCAAGATTCAAGTCCGAAAAAAATTCCAAAATCAATAGAGATTATATATGGTTTGAGAAATTTTATTGGAAATGCAAATAAATTTGCTAAAGAAAAAATATTTATAACCCTTAAAAGTAACAATGAGTATACTGAAATTACTATTGAAGATGATGGCGAAGGATATCCAGGTGAGATATTGTCAAAAATAGGTGAACCTTACTTAAGATCACTTAAAAATAAAGGTAAAAATCAATCGGGTTTAGGTTTAGGAATATTTATTGGTAAAAACTTACTAGAAAAAAATTTTGCTTCTTTAAATTGCCAAAATTCTAAAACAAGGACTGGGGCTGAAGTAAATATAAAATGGAAAAATCAAGATTTAAAAAAAATTTAATGTAATTTTGCTTTTTTATCAAATAATGAGCTTAATTGGGAAATCATAACATCACCAAGTTCATTTACATCAGTGATCTTAATTGCTCTTTTATAATATCTAGAAACATCATGACCAATCCCTATAGCTAAAATTTCTATTTCAGATTTATCCTCTATAAATTTAACCATTTTTTTTTAAATGTTTCTCCAAAAAATCTCCTGAATTTACTGATAAGGTTGAGTCATCAACTGGCGCTCCATCTGAAATTACCATTAAAATTTTTCTTTCCTCTTTTCTTTTCTTAATTCTATTGAAAGCCCATGTTATAGCTTCCCCATCTATATTTTCTTTAAGTAAACCTTCTTTTAACATTAGCCCAAGGTTATCCTTTGCCTGCCTCCAATGTGTATCAGCTCCCTTATAAATAATATGTCTTAAATCATTTAATCTTCCAGGAGTCTTTGGCTTATTATTTTTATTCCATAACTCTCTACTTTGACCACCTTTCCAATTTTTCGTTGTAAAACCTAATATCTCCACTTTCACTGAGCAACGTTCCAAAGTTCTAGATAAAATATCAGCGCAAATAGCTGCAATTGTAATTGGTCTACCTCTCATTGAACCCGAGTTATCAATTAGAAGTGTTACCACCGTGTCCTTAAAGTCCAAATCTTTTTCTTTCTTGAAAGATAATGAATTGTATGGATCCATTATAATTCTTGGTAACTTAGAGCTATCAAGTAACCCTTCCTCTAAATCAAACTCCCAAGATCTATTCTGTTTTGCCAATAATTGTCTTTGAAGTTTATTAGCAAGTTTAGTTATAACATCTTGAAAACCAATTAATTGTTGATCTAAAGTTTTTCTAAGCTTATTTGCTTCATCTGCGTTTTCAAGATTTTCAGCTTTGGTAATTTCATCAAACTCTGTTGTAAAAATTTTATAATCTATATTTAAATCTTTTAAATTTTTTTTTTGAATAACTTGCTCAGAGTTTTGTTCGTCTGATTCTGTATCTACACGTTGTTCATCTAATTTATATTCATCAATATTATAATCTGAATCTAAACTTGTGTCCGTTTCATTCTGCTTATCAGGATCTTTTTTGTCCTCATCCTCACTATCATTATTTTCACTTGACTGATTTTCTTTATCATCCTCTGGGTTTTCATCCTTTTTCTCCTCATTTTCCTCTGATTGAAAAATGTCCATTTCTTGTAATATCTGGGAGAACTTCGAACTATAAATATTCTGATCTTCTAAATTTTGTTTAAAAAATTCTATATGTTCAAAAATTGATTTATCAAAATCCTTTTCCCAGAAGTTTAACATTTTTGATGTTAAAGAATTGAGTTTGATATTGTGGAAGTTTTTCAGCATATATAATTCAAAAGCCTCAACTACAGGCACATCATCTTTAGACTTAATTTGATCTTTTCTTTTATGATTGATCATTTGACTATAATTGTCCCTTAAATTTTTATCTATGCCCTTTAACATTTTTGATCCCAATTTTTCGTATCTTATTTTCTCTGTAATTGTATAAAGTGATTTACATGATGAGCTGGATGGTAAATTTTTCTTAAATATTGAATCATTAGAAAATTTTTTTTTAAGAGCTTTTGAATCTGTTTCAGCTCTAGCCTTAATAAAATCGTTTTTTGAATTTAAATTTTCTAATTCAATTAAATCTTGTTTCTCAGAATTTTTAATATTTTTTTTTGGATTTATGCCCAAATCATCTGAAATTACTCTTGCTGTAGACGATAGAGCTTGCCTAAGCTTTTCTTTAAAACTCTCAGTTTTGTTATTCATTAAATTTGAATATTTAATAAGGATTCTGGTAGTTCTTCACCAAAACATCTTTGGTAATACTCTGCAATTATATTTTTTTCAATTTCATCGCACTTATTTAAAAACGTTACTCTAAAAGCATAACCTGTATCCTTAAAAATTTGTGCGTTTTCAGCCCAGTGTAAAACTGTTCGTGGACTCATCACTGTTGATATATCCCCCGCTATAAATCCTTTTCTAGTTAATGATGCGACCTTAATCATATTAGAAACTTTTTCTTTACCTTTTGTATTATTTAACTCTTTATTTTTCGCTAAGATAATCTCCATTTCTTTATCAAGGCTAAGGTAGTTTAAAGTTGTAACAATATTCCATCTATCCATTTGTCCTTGATTTATTTGTTGAGTTCCATGGTAAAGTCCTGTTGTATCTCCTAAACCAACAGTATTAGAGGTTGCAAATAATCTAAAAAATTTATTTTGTTTAATAACTTTATTTTTATCTAAAAGAGTGAAATTACCTTCTGCTTCAAGTACTCTCTGGATAACAAACATTACATCAGGTCTTCCTGCATCATACTCATCAAATACTAAAGCCACAGGGTTTTGTATAGACCAAGGCAAAATCCCTTCATTAAATTCTGTAACTTGCTTACCATCTTTTAAAACAATCGCATCCTTACCTATTAAATCTATACGACTTATATGACTGTCTAAGTTTACTCTGATGCACGGCCAATTTAATCTAGCAGCAATTTGCTCTATGTGTGTAGATTTTCCTGTGCCGTGATAACCCTGAACAAGAACTCTTTTATTAAATGCAAAACCTGAGATAATTGCTAAAGTAGTATCACGATCAAATTTATAATTTTTATCTATTTCTGGCACGTACTCGCTTTTTTTAGAAAATGCATCGACCTCCATATTAGAGTCGATCCCAAAAGTCTGTTTTATTGAGAGTTTTATGTCAGGTTGTTTATTTATATCTGGTGTCAATTTTTTTCTCTATAAGTGTTTTTTAACTGCGTATAAGCCAAAGTTATTGATTTAAGTTTTTCTTCAAATTTTTTGTTACCGGAATTCATATCAGGGTGAAATTTTTTAACAAGTATTTTAAATTTATTATAAATTTTTTCCCATTTCGACCCCACTGAAATACCTAATATTTCAAATGCTTTAATGTCTTTGTGATTATATCTAAATTGTCCCATATGATTAAAATCACTTTTTAACTTTTCTTTATCAAGATCATCTCTCAAAGTATTACTCCACAAGACTTTAAAAAAGTTATCTGAAGAACTAAAACTTTGTGTAGGTTTATGCCAAACCATATCTGATTTTAAAAAGTCAATTACTTGATCATCATTCATACCCGAAAAATAATTCCAATTTTTATTGAATTCTTTGACATGATTTAGACATAATAATCTAAATTTTTTACTATTATCTTTTTCAACTGGTGCTTTATATTCACCAATTTCATTGCAATTATTCCAGTCACAGATATTTTTCATGATATAATTATATTAAATGAATATAGATGAATTAATTACAAACGTAAAAAAAAAAATAAAAAAAAATATTAATGTCGAAAATATTTTGATAGAAGATAAAACTTTTTTACATAAAAATCATCCAGGACACGAAAGTAATAAATTTCATTTAAAAATCAGTATAGATTCTGAGGAACTTAAGAAATTAAATAAAATTGAGAGTAATAAAAAAATTTATAAAATATTGGATGAGGAATTAAAAAATCACATTCACTCTTTACAAATTTTAATTAATTAATCTCTTTTTTAAAAAAAGTTTGACAGTAATATCTGAAATTTCTTTTTCAATTATTGGACCTCCAATTCTTTTAATTAACATAAGTTTAATATTTTTAGAATTGTTTTTTTTGTCTCTCATCATAAAGGATATGATCTGATTAATTTTTTTTATTGTAAAATAATTTTTAATAGAAACTGGAAAATGATAATTATTAAGATGTTTAATTGCAGAATCAAATTCTTTATAGGTAATCAACTTTTCATTTTTACTAAATTCAAATGCAGATTTCATACCCAGAATTACCGCCTCTCCATGATTTAATTTTTTTGAAAAATTTAAACTTGCCTCATATGCATGAGCAAAAGTATGTCCAAAATTCAAAATTTTTCTCAAATTTTTTTCTTTTTCGTCTTTTTCAACTATGGATTTTTTAACTTTACAACTCTCATAAATAGATCTTTCAATAGTTGGAGACTTTAGTTTTAACACATCATCAATATTTTTATCCAGAAAATTATAAAACTTTTTATTTGCAATTAATGCATGTTTTACTATTTCTGCGTAACCACAAACTACTTCTCTAAATGGTAGACTACTTAAAATGTTTACATCACTGATAACAATTTTAGGTTGATAAAAACTTCCAATTAAATTTTTACCTTGAGATGTATTAATACCTGTTTTTCCGCCAACAGATGAATCAACTTGTGATAACAATGTTGTTGGAATATTAACAAATTTTAAACCCCTTTTGAATAAACTTGCAGCAAAACCTGCTACATCACCGGTAATGCCTCCCCCAAAAGATATTAAACAGTCATCTCTTGAAAAGTTCTTTTGAAGCAAAAGATCCAAAATTTTACTAACATTTTTCTGGTTTTTATTTTTCTCATTTGCATTGTAGATAAATTTGTAAACCTCATATCTTTTTAAAGATTTTGAAAGTTCTTTAATATATCTATTTGGAATATTTTTATCTAAAACTAACAAGCATTTTTTAAAGTTGATAGAATTTTTTTTAAATATTTGTGATAAATTAGAAATTAAATTTCTCCCAATTAAGATAGGATATTTTTCTGAATTAGTTTTAACTATCAGTTTAATTGGTCTCATAAATATCTATGATTTTTTTTGCGATTTGTTGTTTTGTAAAATTCTCACAATCTATTTTATATAGTGCTTTAGAGTAAATAATTGAACGTTTTTTTATGATTTCTATGAGTTCACTTTTACTTGAATTCACTGCTAATGGTCTTTTTTTGCTGTTTTTTATCCTATTAACTAACGTATCGATATTCCAATTAAGCCAAAATGATAAGTGATTTTCTAGAACCTCATTTTTAATAACTCGATTAATGAACGCACCTCCACCAAGTGCAACTACGCCCTTTTTACTTTTTAAAATATTAAGAGTTATTTTTTTTTCAATATCTCTAAAGAAATTTTCTCCTTTAATTTCAAAGATTTTTGATATTTTCATTTTTTGATCGTTTTCAATTAATTGATCAATATCAAAAAAGTTCAGATTTAGTTTTTTTGATACCATAGAGCCAATAGAACTCTTTCCAGAGCCCATCATTCCGATAAAAACTAAATTTTCCTTCGATTTCATAAGTTTCTTTATTGAAAAAACACAAATATGTCTTAATTTGAAATTAATTAAATCTATATGCAATTTACAAGAAAAACAAGTTATAGCAAAAGTATAATTGGATTATTGATAAAATTATTTTTAGTTACAATTGTATTTATTGGAATAATTTTTCTTTTAAATAAATTAGATTTCCCAGCACCAAAAAAAACAATTGAAAAAATAATACCTAATGAAAATTTTAAAATTGTTAAATAAAATTTATTTATCAATTCTAATTATTCTTTTTTTTTCAATAGCGAATTCTTTTTCCGAAAATGAACCAGTGGATATATGGAATATTGATAAAGAAAAAATACAAGACAATTCTGAAAATAAGGAATCAATTTCAATTACCGAAAATGTTTCTGAGGATGAGAAAATTGATGTTTTTAATATGCAAACCAAAGACAGTTTAGATTCAATAAAGGTTGATCAAACTTTAAATTCTAAAGAAATTAAAATTATAGGTCTCTACGATCCTGAAGATTTTGGATTGAAAATAAATATGTGGTCAAATTCTAATGGCGATCAATTAAAATATCTTTTTTCAAATTTGGCTAAATTAAATTTATCAGAAGATGCCTCAGAACTTATGAATATTGTTTTATTAACCAATGCTTATTATCCAAATAAAAATATTAGTGAAAAAGATTTTTTAAAAATAAAATCTGATTGGTTAATAAAACATAACGATTTAGAGCTGATAGAGGAATATTTAATCAAGAATGATATTCTAAATTTACACCCTAAACTAACTAAATATTTAGTTGATAAGTATTTATCTGAGTCTAAGCTTGATAAAGCCTGTAAAATTTTTTTAAATAATTCTGATCCAATAGAAAATAATTATTTATCAAAATTTAATATTTATTGCTTGATAAACAGCGGTAAAAAAGATGAAGCACAATTAATTTTTGATTTAAAAAAAGAATTGGGTTTTAACGAAAAATATTTTGAAAATAAATTAAATTTTCTATTTGGATATATAAATGAAGTTGACACTACTATATCTGAAAAAAATATCCTAGAATTTCATTTAGCACACAAAACAAACCCCGAGTTTTCTTTTGAGCCAAAAGAAAATACTAATCCATTAATATGGAAATATTTGGCTGCTTCAAATTTATTATACCAAACTAATGAAATCGACTTGGATGAATTAGAAAAAATAGAATTAATTGAGTATGCCACACATAATAAGAATTATCTTGAAGATGATTTATTTCAAATTTATAAAAGGTTTCAGTTTACGATTGATCAATTTTTGAATGTTAAGACAGTGTTCAAATCCTTAACAAACATTGAGAGTAGGGCCCTTTTATATCAAAGTGTATTGTTAGAGTCTGACTTAAATAAAAAAATAGAGTTAATGAAACTTTTAAAAGAAGCCTTCACCAAGGATAAAATTGGTAATGCTTTTGAGGAGAAACTAAAAGCCCTGTTACAAGATATTGAATTAGATCAAATTTCCTCAAAGTATACTAGTTTTTATCTAGAAAATATTAATATCGATGAAAAAAAACAAACTAAAATAAAGTATAATGATGATCTTTTACATCAATCAAAACTTATAAAATATTTTATTGGAGAATATGATCAAACAAAAGTAGAAAAAGATCTCAATAATTTTCTCAAAAAAATAAAAAAGAATAAAAAGTATTCTATCTCAAAAAAAGATATTATTTTAATCGAGTCATTGAAATCAGATGGCATAAAAATTGATAAAAAATATGACAATTTATATAAAATTCTAGACTCTGAAATGCCAACAGATATTCAAGTCATGGTAAATAATAATGAGTCTGCTTCAACAATTCTCAGAATTATAGAGGTTATTGGTCAAGATGAGTTGAGTACTTTAGATGAGGATACCTTATTTTTTATAATAAATGCACTTAATCAATTAAACATAGACTCTATACGTAATAAAATTCTATTAAAAGTTCTTCCTTTAAAAGTTTAAAAATTAGTTTATCTATTTATCTAATGAGCATTAAAGATATAATTACAGTTCCTGACGAAACTTTGAAAAAAATTTCCGAACCATTAGAAAAAGTCAGCACTAACGAAAAAAAACTTATTAATGATTTATTTGATACAATGTACGCTTCGAAAGGTATTGGATTAGCTGCAGTACAAATAGGTATCCTGAAAAGAATTTTAGTAATTGATGTGTCTACTAAAGATGAAAAAAGGGAGCCTTTAAGTTTCATAAATCCTGTTATTAAAAAAGTTAGTGATGAAACCTCAATTTATGAGGAGGGTTGTTTATCAATTCCAGATACATTTATAGAAATTGAAAGACCAAAAATTTGTGAAGTGGAATATATAGATATCAATGGAGAAAAAAAAAATTTAAAGTGTGACGGTCTCTTATCAACTTGTTTACAGCACGAAATTAATCATTTGGATGGAAAATTGATAATTGACCATTTATCAAAGTTAAAAAGAGATATCATCATCAAAAAAATTTCAAAAACAAAAAAAGATCCTGACAGAATATTAGTTTAGAAATGCCTAAAAAAATCATTTTTATGGGTACACCCATGTTTGCAGTTCCAATATTGAAATCACTATATCAAAATGGTTTTCCAATAAATTTAGTTTATACACAACCACCCCAAAAATCCCACCGAGGTCAGAAAATAAATAAATCACCAGTCCAAGGTATATCAGAAACTTTAAATATAGAATTCAGATCTCCACAGAACTTGAGAAACAACACTGAGGAATATGAGTTTTTAAAAAAAATGGAGGCTGATCTTGCAATTGTTGTAGCCTATGGACAAATAATTCCTAAAGAATTCTTAAGTTTAACAAAAAAAGGTTTTATAAATATTCATGCATCTATACTCCCAAAATGGAGAGGCGCTGCACCTATTCAGAGAGCTATAATGAATTTAGATACAGAAACAGGAATCAGTATAATGAAAATTAATGAAGAATTAGATAGTGGACCTGTAAGTAACACTTATAAAATAAAACTTGATCAAAGTCTCAATGCAAAAGAGGTCTCAGAAAAACTCGCTTTAATGGCAGCGGATAAAATTTTAGATGTTGTAGATGAAATTTTTGAGGGTAAATCAAACTTTGTTGATCAAGATAATTCCAAAGCCACTTATGCAAAAAAAATTACTAAAAAAGAAGGGCAAATAGACTGGAATAGCGATGCTTTAAAGATAATTGGAAAAATTAATGGCTTATATCCCTCCCCTGGAGCTTTTTTCAATTTTAACGGACAAAGATATAAAATTTTAAAAGCAGAAATTGGAAATGGGATTGGTAAAAATGGTGAGGTTATATCAGATGATCTTGAGATAGCGTGTGGGGGTGAAAAATCTATTAAAGTTTTTGAAATACAGAGAGAGGGGAAAAAGGTTCAAAAAATTGGAGAGTTTATGCTTGGATCCCAAATCAGAAAAGGTTCAATTATATCTAATGTTTAGATATCAAATATTGATAGAGTATGTAGGCACCAATTTTAGAGGTTGGCAAATTCAAAAAAAAGGTAAAACTATACAAGGTCTTATTCAAGAGAGAATTTCTAAATTATTAAAAGAAAAAATTATTTTGTTTGGCGCTGGGAGACTAGACAAAGGAGTGCATGCACTTGAACAATCTGCTCATTTTGAGTGTAAAAAAAAAATTGAAAATCTGAGCAAATTTGTCAAATCTTTAAATCATTTTTTAAATAAGGAAATGATTTCAATCATTAAAATTAAGAAAAAAGGCAATGATTTTCACGCAAGATTTTCTGCAAGAATGAGAATATATAAGTATAAAATCATTAATCGTCCCAGTAGACCGGTAATAGATAAAAATAGAGGATGGCACATTATTAATAAACTTGATTTAAAGATAATGAAAAAAGCTGCGAAAAGATTAGTTGGCACTAAAGATTTTTCTACTTTCAGAGCCTCAAGCTGTAGAGCTAAAAGTCCGATCAAAACAATGAGATCAGTTAAAATAAAATCTAGAAATAGTAAAATAGAGATAGAATTTCAATCTCAATCTTTTCTACAACAACAAGTAAGATCAATGGTTGGTTGTTTAAAATATGTGGGTGAAAAAAAATGGACTCTAAAAAAATTCAATTTTGTTATGAACTCAAAAAAAAGGATTTTGTGCGCACCACCAGCACCACCTGAAGGTCTTTATTTAGCGAGAGTTATTTATTAATTTTTTTTTGTTACTCATTGCAAACTTTTTACTAATTCTCCATCTAGACTCTTCTCTTACAATATACCCACAGCAATTTTTTGAACCGCATTTGCAAGGAAATTGTTTATAGTCTTCATCATAACCAAATCCATAATCACAAGTAAACTCCTCTCCTTTTTTAATATCACGAATTGCTGTAATCCATACTTTTAAACCTTTACCATTATAATCACAGTTATTATTGCAACTATGGTTTACCAGACCTGCAATATTCCATGAAAAATCTCCATCGAGAGTATATTTTTTATTTAATGTGAATAAGTAAATGGGTTTTTTATTATCAAACTTAATTGACTCATCAACCTCTTTATTTGTAATAATTTTGCCAACGTAATTAATTATTTTTGTTCCTTCTTTAATATCACGCGTAGCATAAAGACCTCTTCCTTTCTTATCAATTTTAGATCTTTTAATTCTATAAAGTTTCATATTAGTGAATTATTATTCACTTAATTTAAATCAATTAAATTCTACAAGTGCGTTAACATGTTCATTAGCACTTTCAGATAATGCATTTAAATCATAACCACCCTCAAGAATAGAGATAACTTTGCCTTGAGTGAACTCGTTGGTAGCAGCTAAAGTTCTTTTAGTAATTTCATAGAAGTCTTTTGTTTCAAGTTTAAATTGAGCTAAAGGATCATCTTTATGAGCATCAAAACCTGCCGAGAATATAAGAAAATCAGGTTTATAATTAATTAACCTATCTAAAACCCTATTGAATGCATTAAAATATTCCTCTGAGTTTGTTCCTGCTGGTAAAGGTATATTTAAAGAGTTATTAAAATCACCCTTATCTTTATCTGTACCTCCTCCAGGATAAAAAGGATATTGGTGAGTTGAAATATATAATGAATTCTTGTTATTACGCATAACATCATAATTTCCATTTCCCCAGTGCACATCAAAATCTACACACGCAACCCTCTTATATTTATAATTTTTAATTAAGTAATTAGTGGCTACCCCAGCGTTTGATATACAACAAAATCCCATTGCCTTATCCTTTTCCGCATGATGTCCCGGAGGTCTTGCTAAACAAAACGCGTTCTTAAATTCTTTATTTTCTATTCCATCAATGGCCCTAATTGTTGAGCCAGCTGCATCAAATACTGCTTTTTTACTGTCTGGTGATATTACAGTATCTCCATCTAAAAATTTTAGACCTTTTTGAGGGAATGAACTATTTAAATTATCAATATATTCTTTTGAATGTGTCATTGCCAATATATCATCTGGCACATTACCTGGTTTTTTCCAAATCAGATCACTTCTTTTTTTTAATTTTTCTTTTATAGCAATTACTCTTTTAGGCTGTTCAGGATGACCATCACCAGTATCATGTTTTTCATAAGTGTCGGAATTTATAATTGCTGTATTCATTTAAAATAATTTTTTAAAATATTTTCATAAATTTTTGTTAGATTTTTCAGATCTTTAAGAGATACTGCCTCATCAACTTTATGCATAGTTTTTCCAACTAAACCAAATTCAAGACCTGGACATATGGTTCTTATAAATCTTAAGTCTGAAGTTCCACCTGTTGTAGATAATTTTGGTTTTAATTTTGTTATCTTTTTAATAATATTTTGTATCATAAATGTTGTTTTGTTAGGTTTTGTCAAAAAAGCTTCACCAGAAACTCTGTACTCAATTTTAAATTTTGATTTATGTTTTTTGGTCATTTTTCTAAAAATTTTGTTAAGTTTTTTTTTAAGAGAATTTGAGGAATGTTTATTATTAAATCTTATGTTGAATGTTGCTTCAGCTGTCGCTGGAATAACATTATCTGCGGTATTGTTTATATTTATTTTAGTAACCTCCAAGTTTGTAGGTTGAAAATCTTTAGTTCCTTTATCGAACTTAATTTCCTTTAATTCTTTTAAAATATTAACAATTGTAGTTGAGGGATTATTTGCTCTAGAAGGATATGCAACATGACCCTGTAAACCAAATATAATTAATTTACCAGTTAAACTGCCTCTTCGACCAATTTTAATCATTTCACCCAAAACATTTGGGTTAGTTGGTTCACCGACTAAGCAAAAATTAATCTTCTCTCTTTTTTTTCTCAAAAACTCTACAACTTTTTTTGTGCCATTAACTGCATCACCCTCCTCGTCGCCTGTTATCAACAGACTAATTGATCCATCAAATTTTTTATTTTTTGACAAAAACTTGCTTACAGCAGAAACAAAAGCTGCAATAGAACTTTTCATATCATTCGCACCTCTTCCAATTAAGTAGCCTCGCTTAATAGATGGTCTGAATGGATTAGTTGTCCAATGTTTGATATTTCCTGGAGGCACAACATCCAGGTGACCTGCATAACAGAAGTTTGGACTTTTATTTCCGAATCTTGCATATAAATTTTTAACAGGCTTAAAGCCTCTTTCTTTAAATTCGAGTGTTTTTGTTTTGAAACCAAGTCTTTTCAATTTTTTTTCTAAAAATTTCATTATACCTGCATCTACAGGAGTAATTGAAGGAAATCTAATTAGCTCTTTAGCTAATTGTAACTGATTAAAAGTTTTCATTTCAGTCTCTTAAGAGGTCGTTTATAGAAGTTTTTGACCTTGTTTTTTCATCAACCTGCTTAATTATTACAGCACAGTACAACGACGGTGCAGCAGAATTATTTTTGTCTGGCAATGAACCTGGGACAACAACTGAGTACGGCGGAATTTTACCATAAGTGATATTACCAGTTTTTCGATCGACTATTTTAGTTGATTGACCTATATACATGCCCATACTTAAAACTGAACCTTCCCCAACAATCACCCCCTCAACAACCTCTGACATAGCTCCAAGGAAAACATTATTTTCGATTATCGTGGGTAAAGCTTGTGCAGGTTCTAAAACTCCACCAACTCCTGATCCTGCTGATATATGACAATTTTTTCCGATTTGACAACAGCTACCTGCTCTTGCAAATGTATCTATCATCGTTCCCTCATCGATATAAGCTCCGATATTTACATAGCATGGCATCAAAACAGCATTTTTTCCAACAAATGATCCTTTTCTAACTGGAGAATTAGGAACCATTCTAAACCCAGCTCTTTCATGATCTTCTTTTGACCAACCTGCAGTTTTACCTTTTAACAAGTGAGATTTATCATACCAACTACTGTAAGGACCATTTAAGTTTTCCATTGGATAAATTCTAAAGCTTAACATAATTGCTTTCTTTAAATGCTGGTGTGTAACCCATTCACCATTTATTTTTTCAGCAACTCTTGATTTTCCACTGTCCAAATCACTAATAACCTGATTGATTGCATCTTTAATTTTTTGGTCTGAATTTTGGTTAATTTGATCTTTAATTTCCCAAGCATCATTTATAATTTTTTCTATAGACATAATTTATTGACTTTTTAATAACCTTATTTCCTTAAGAAATAAAGACAGATTTTCAATTTTATGAGAAATATAATCTTTATCAGAATCTATCTTGCCAAAATGTTCATCATTAATTAACCAAACAGTTGCACAGCCCCGCTTGTAACCAATACTCAGGTTTTTTGCGATATCTTCTATATAAATGGTTTCTTTTGGATTCAATCCAAATTTTTTAACCATTAAATCAAAAGTTTTAGCCTCAGGTTTTGGCACATACCCAGCATCTTTAATATCAAAAACTTTATCTCTTCCAAAAAGATCATAAACACCTAAATGAGTTAAAATATTTTTAGCATGCTCGGCGCTCCCATTAGTAAAAATAAACTTTTCCATGTCTAATTTTTCAAGTTCATTCCTCATTATTTTGTCCTCTTTCATAAATGAAAGATCTATTGTGTGAACATATTTTAAGAATTCTTCAGGAGGTATATCGTGATGTATCATTAAACCATTTAAGCTCGTGTTATATTTGTAGAAATAATTTGTCTGTAATTTTTTTGCTTCCTCCATATTTATTTTTAGTCTCTCAGATATAAACATTGTCATTCTTTTGGAAACTTGACCAAATACTTTTTCAAGGGAATAATTGTTGTGTTTTCCGTAGCAAACCCCATCAAGATCTAACAGAAGATATTTCATTTCTTTAAAATTTTTCATTTTCTTATTAAAGTCCCAGAACCCTTGTCAGAAAAAATTTCAAACAATATAGAGTGTTGCTTTCTTCCATCAATTATTCCGACTGCTGTAACCCCATTTTTAACTGCATCTAAACAAGTATTTATTTTAGGTATCATTCCCTCTGTAATAATATTATTTTCAACCATTTTTAAAACTTCTGTTGAAGTAATTTCATTAATTAGTTTTTTGTCTTTATCTAAAACTCCCTCAACATTAGTCATTAATAGTAATCTTCTGGATTTTAATGACTTTGCGATAGCACCAGCAGCTGTATCACCATTAATATTATATGGATGATTATCATTTCCCAAACCTAATGGTGAAATTATTGGAACTTGTTTTTTATTAAGAATTTTTTTTATAAGATCATTATTAATTTTCTTAGGTATTCCTACAAAACCCAGCTCTTTTGCTTCTGGTGTCACTTCAATTATGTTGTTTTTTTTCGTGTGAATTGAGGTTGCATGAGTACCAAATCTTTTTAAAGAATCGACAATATCGTTATTAAAATCAATCAACACTGACTCAACAATGTTTATCATCTTTTTATCTGTTACTCTTAAACCTCTAATAAATTTTGATTGAATATTTGATTTGTCTAATTCTCTTTTAATTCTTGGACCTCCTCCATGAACGACTACAAATGAAATATCTAACTTACTGAGTATATTTATATCTGTTATAAAATTATCAAAGATATTTCTATCTATAAAAACATTTCCTCCGTATTTTATTACAATGAGGTCATTTTTATATTTTTCTATGTATTTAGACACTTCGTCAATTGGTGGTCCATTTTCTGGAAGTATTTTTTTTAAATCCATTTTCTTTATTGTGTAATAATTAATTTTTTAAGTGACAGTTTTAACTGTAGTCCTTTTCATAATGAACACTTGTTGAGCCATAGTTAAAATATTATTCACAGTCCAATAAATTACTAAGCCACTTGGAAAGGGCGCTAATATTACGGTCAAAAAGAGTGGAAAGAACATAAATATTTTAGCTTGCATTGGATCAGTGGGAGCAGGATTTAATTTCTGTTGTACCCACATGGAAACTCCCATTGCAACGGGCCAAGCGCCAATCATTAAAAATGATGGCACATCATAAGGTAGCAGCCCAAATAAATTGAATATACTTGTTGGATCACGCTCACTTAAGTCATGTATCCATCCATAAAAAGGCATATGTCTCATTTCTATAGTAACGAATAAAACTTTATACAAAGCAAAAAATACTGGTATTTGAACGAGAATTGGAAGACATCCAGACATTGGGTTGACTTTTTCTTTTTTATAAAGTGCCATCATTTCTTGTTGTAATTTCATTTTATCATTTTTATGAAGCTCCTTTAATCTTACCATTTCTGGAGTGAGGGCTTTCATTTTTGCCATGCTTCTAAAAGAAAAATTTGCCAAAGGAAAAAAAACAAGACGAATACAAATTGTTATAGCTATGATAGCTAATCCATAGTTACCAAGTAGTTTGAAAAAATAATCAATACCAAAAAACAAGGGTTTTGTTATGAAATATAAGAAACCCCAATCAATAACTAGATCAAATTTATCGATAGCTAAACTTTTTGCATATCCATCAATGACATCCACTCTTTTGGCAGCAACTATTATTTGTAAATTTTCTTCAATAGAATTATTTGGACCCAATTCAAGCGGTTCAGTTGCAATAAAATTCGCTCTAAATTTATCTTTATAATCAAATGTTGTTTTAAACTCTTTATTTTGTGGAGGTATTAGTGAAGTAATCCAATATTTATCACTTATACCCAGCCAACCTTTTTGAGCAGTTTTTGTAAACTTTTTCTCTTGAATATCGTCATAATCTTCCTCAATTAATTCATCATCTAAAGTTGCAATTAATCCCTCATGAAGAATTAAAAAGTCTATTATGTCTGGGATCTCATTTCTTATAATTTGACCATAAGAATAAAAGTCATATTTTCCATTTGTTTTGTTAATAACTCTTTGCTTGATAGAAAATAAATATTTATCATCTAAAGAAATTTCTTTTTCAAAGGTAATTCCTTGATCATTAGTCCAAGATAATTTAATTGGAGAATTTTCAGTTAATTTTTTATTTCCTTTAATAGACCAGATAGTCTCAGATGTAGGAATATCTATATTTTTGTCAGAGGTTACAAATCCACTTTCAATTAAATAACCTTCTTTAATATTTCTAGGTCCTAATAGTATTATTTTTTCATCACCTTCAAGTTCAACATTATAATTTTTAAAAGTTAGATCGTCTATAGCTGCACCCTTTAAAGATATCGAACCAATTACATTAGGATTTTCGAATTCAACTCTTTCGCTTTCAGTTAAAGCATCTTTCCTTGAAATCTCAACAAAAGTTTCTTTTTGTTCTAACATTGGTGTATCAGTGTTTTGTTCTATTTTTTCTTTTTCTACAAGATTTTGATCTTTTGATGATTTTTCAGGAATAAAAAATAATGAATATAAAACTATTACCGCTGAGGATAATGCAATAGCTGCTATTGTATTTTTAGAGTCCATTATTTTTTTGCTTTTATCTTTTTTTTAACTGGATCAAATCCGCTATTTCCCCATGGATGACATGACATAATTCTTTTTAAACTTAGTGAAAAACCTTTTATAAAACCGTAAGTTTTGAGAGCCTCAATACTATATTCAGAACAAGTTGGTAAATATCTGCATGAGGGACCAATCAAAGGACTAATTATATATTTGTAGGTTTTAATAAATTTGATCAATAACTTTGTAAAAATATTCATTTGTTTATTTTAATAAATTCTTGAAACAAGGTTTCTTTTATTATTTTAAATTCATTATTTAGCATAGTTGGCTTGGCAATAACAAGATATGAATAACGCAAATTTATCGATATTTTTTTAAATGCATCATTCATTATATTTCTAAGCCGTCTTTTTATTTTATTTCTCTTTACGGCATTTCCAATTTTTTTCTTTGTCACAAATGAAATATTAAATCTGTTTTTGTTTTTATTATTCAGATAGCCAAAATAAATTGTGACATATCTATTTGACACCTTTTTTTGTTGAAGTAACTTTTTAAATTCTTCGTTTTTTGAAAGAGCAAGTATTTTGCTTTTCATTGATTAACCAGACACAGTTAGCGATTTTCTGCCTCTTGCCCTTCGTCTAGCTAAAAGTTTCTTGCCACCCTTAGTTTTCATTTTTGATCTAAAACCGTGTTTTCTTGCTCTTTTGATTTTAGAAGGTTGATAAGTTCTTTTCATAAAGTGAATTAAGTTTATTAAAAATTTCGATCTTTATAATAATTAAATATATAAATAGCAAATAGAAGATTTTATAAATACTGTAGCTAATCATGGAAAAAACTAAAAAAATTAAAATATTTATAGGACTATCTTACTTAGCATTATTGATAATATTTTTATTATTATTTTTTTCAAAATTTAGCCTTCAAGAAATAACATCTTATGAATTTATAAAAAATAACAGATCCTATTTTGTTGAGCTTAAAAACTCAAATTTATTTCTAGTATCGTTAGTTTTTTTATTATTAACAATATTATGGGTATTCCCCTTCTTAGGATTTGGCTCTCCAGTTGCTTTGATGGGTGGTTTTATTTTAGGTAAATGGATTGGCACTCTTATTGTAGTTTTGGGTTTAAGTATAGGTGCTACTTTTTTATATATTTTTGGAAATTATTTTCTTAAAGATTTGATTAGAGAGAAATTTTTAAACAAATATCAAAATCTAGAAACAAAATTCAAAAAATCAGAATTTATTTATCTTTTAGTTTATCGTTTTATAGGAGGTATTCCTTGGCAAATTAGTTGTCTATTGCCGACAATTTTTAATGTAAGAGCTGTAAATTTTTTCTTTGCAACTTTAATTGGTATTATTCCACAAATATTTTTAGCTGTATCGATTGGAAGTGGTATAGAAAAATTAATTGACAAAAATCTAGAAGCGCCGGGGTTTCTTGAGCTAATATTATCCTCTGAAATTTATATACCTTTGATTGGATTTTTTATTTTGGTGGTATTAAGCATTGTTGGTAGAAAAATATTTTATAAAAATTGATTTATTCTACATATTTTTTATGCCATTTAATAATAGTACTCTCTTGAAATAATCTAAAGCTATCAAACCCTATAATTCTTTTACTTGCGTTATACGGTATCTTCCACAAAGGGTTTGTTCCAATATCTCCTGTCAGACTAGTTTTTGGATTCCATCCGAAACAGAATACTATAAAAAAAAATGTATATATATATTTTTTTTTTAAAACTTTTATAAAAAAGTTTTCCAAAATTTTATTATTAACAAATACAAGTTTTTTTTTATGAAGATTCAAAAATGAAATAACAGAAAAAGTATAGAATATATTTACTATCCTGCCCCAATCAGACATCATCATGAATAAGATAAATATCGGTGGCACAACTGAAAAAAAGAAAATTTTATTATTTAATCTTCTAAATTCTGAAAATTTAATTAGTAAAAATAGTGGTCCAAAACCAATTAAAATAATTAAAAAGTATCTTAAAAATATTTCAAAATTAAAGAGATTAAAGTTTGCTTGAAATTGATCATATATAGAGGATTTGCTCAATAATAATGCGCAAGACATATAACAATTTTCATTAAAATTTTGTTTTAAAAAAATAGCCATGTTTTTATGATCAGCTTCAGACATAGGATTGAGAGCAATGTAAACACCTATTAAGACAGCTGGCACAAAAGTGAATAGATATTTAATTATTGATTTAAAATCTTTGTCAAAAATGCCCTCTATGTAATCTACTATTAACCAAAAAATAAAAAAAAAGATCACCGGTTCCCATATCAGCATCAATAAAGGCAGGAAAAATATTCTAAAAAAATTTTTTTGTTTAAAATTTTGAAGTGTTAGATAAACTAAGTAAAAAGAGAAGATAATAATTTCTTTTCTTCCCAAGACCTCAATTTCCGCAACAGGATACAAAAGAAATATTGGAGTAAAAATACTTAGTAAGATTATCTTATTAAACTTAACAGATTTGAAAAAATTTATTAATAATAAATAATAAACACCAATAGAAAAAATTTGAAAATAAAAGATTGATTGTCGTAAACTGAAATTAAATAATTCACTTATGATTATAGCAATTTGACCGATTAAGCCCCTTTTTGTGAATCCGCCTTCATAATTTATCAACCATTCAGAAACTGTAGAGTCGTTTCCAACATTATATTTTCCGTATAAGTAAAAAATACTAAAAATAAACAATATTGAAATATATAATTTGAAATATTTAATAGAATTAATTGTATTGTTCATTTTTATTTTAATGGTGCCCTGACTAAGAATCGAACTTAGGATTTATCCTTACCATGGATACGTTATACCACTTAACTATCAGGGCAGACTAATTAAAATCAATTTTTAATTGATTATATTGTAATTATTTCAAATTATTGCCTTAATTTTTTGGCCAATTTGATTTATATAACATAGAGGAATTTTATGGGTATTCATTACGATTATAAATCTACAAAAAGTGCTAAACTTATGGAAAAGCAAGCCAAAAGAGAGAAAAAGCTTGCTGAAAGAAAAGCAAAACGTTTGGCTAAAGAGGGTATTAAAAAAGAGAGTGATAAAGATAAGGTCCTAGATGCATCAAAACCAATTACTCTAGATTTTTTAACTAATCCAGATAAAGAATGAATACAAAAAATAAGAATGAGCGATTGAGTTCCGCCCTTAGAAAAAATTTAAAAAAAAGAAAACTTTTTCAAAAAAAAAATAAAAAGAAAAATAGATAATGTCTATCCAGCCTGATTCTTGGATAAAAAAAATGTGTGAGGAACATAATATGATCGAACCATTTTTAGATCATCAAGTTTCTGAGGGAAAAATATCTTATGGCCTTAGTAGTATGGGTTATGATGTAAGGATCTCAGATGAGTACAGAATATTTACTAATGTAAACAGTTCTTTAGTAGACCCTAAAAATTTTTCTGAAGATAATTTTATTGAGAGGAAAGGACCTCATTGTATAATTCCACCAAATTCTTTTGTTTTGGCTAAAACAGTTGAGTATTTTAGAATACCAAAAGATGTTTTATGTATTTGTGTTGGAAAAAGTACTTATGCTCGAACAGGTATTATTTGCAATGTGACACCAATAGAAAATGAATTTGAGGGAAATATAGTTATAGAATTAAGTAATACTACACCTAATCCGGCAAAAATATATTCTAATGAGGGTATAGCTCAATTCTTATTTTTTAAATCAGATACCCAACCAGAGACAACTTATAAGTCTAAGAATGGCAAATATCAGGGGCAAACTACAATTCAGTTAGCGAAAATTAAGAAATAATTTATGGATAAGTTTTCTATTGAAGGCCCAAGTAGGATAAGGGGAGAAGTTAAAATTTCAGGATCCAAAAATTCCTCACTTCCAATTTTAGCGGCGACTTTATTATTCAATCAGCCAGTTGTGTTAAAAAATTTACCAAGGGTAAAGGATATTAATACCATGATAAATTTGTTAAGATCTTTAGGTTCGAAAATTATTTTATCCAAAGACAAAAGAGTCGCCAGAGTACACAATAAAAAAAATCTAAAAACATTTGCAAGTTATTCTCTTGTTAAAACAATGAGAGGTTCAATTTTGGTTCTAGGTCCTTTAATTGCCAGATATTATAAATCTAAAATTTCTTTACCTGGTGGATGTTTGATCGGAGCAAGACCAATAAATTATCATTTAGATTCTTTGAAAAAACTTGGGATGAACTATCTTTTAAAAGATGGCTATATTTTAGCTAAATCCAATGGTAAATTAAAAGGAACAACTATAAAGTTTCCTAGACTATCTGTAGGAGCTACAGAAAATTCTATAATTGCAGCTTGTTTAGCAAAAGGTAAGACTATTTTAAAAAATTGTGCAATTGAACCTGAAATAAAAGATTTAACAAAGTTTTTAAATTCAGCAGGAGCAAAGATTTCCTGGATTGGAAGAACATGCAAAATTAATGGAGTAAAAACTTTAAATCCAACAGAATACTCAGTCATGGCTGACAGGATAGAGGCTGGTACTTTTTGTGTGGCAGCAACATTGGCAAAAGGAAATTTGAAGATATCGAATTTTGATGCAAAAATTATTAAAACAGAATTAGAATTACTAAAAAGGTTTGGGGCAAAAATAAAAGCGCATAAAGAAAAAATTTTTATAAAAGGTCCAGAAAAAATTAGATCCATTAAAAATATTAAAACTAAAGAATATCCAGGTGTGGCAACTGATCTACAGTCACAACTTATGGTTTTGATGTGTAAAGCAAGTGGAAAAAGTTCTATCACTGAAAATATATTTGAAAATAGATTCATGCATGTAGCAGAACTGCGCAGACTCGGCGCAAAAATAGATGTAAAGAATAATAAAGCTTACATTAACGGAAATACTAAATTTATAGGTGCTGAATTAATGTCTAGCGATTTAAGAGCATCGGTTTCATTGGTATTAGCAGCGATGGTTTCTAAAGGTAAGTCAATAATTAATAGGATTTATCATTTAGACCGTGGTTATGAAAATATTGAACATAAATTAAAAAAAATTGGAGTTAAAATAAAAAGATTAAAACAGTGAGCAAATACCTAGCTAAAATTATTGCAAATGATCAAGAGGGATTGCAAATGATCTCAGCATGTGTTTCAGGCTCAAAAACAAAAGTTGATAATATTAAGTACTTAGCATCAAGCAAAGTTTTTCTATTATCAATTGAAAGAACTAAAATTGAGTCTGATCAAATCAATAAGAAAATAAACAGTATTTGCAGATTTGATTTTGTAGATAAGGTTAAATCTAAAAATATCGATCAAGGAAATAAAGAAGAAATATTAAACTTAATTGGCATCGATTATTTGAAAAATAAAGATGATTATGAAATAAATTTAATTTTTGATAATAATAGTCACATTGTTTTGACTACAGAAACGATTGAAGTAAGGTTAGAGGACCAAAATGAGATTAAATAAATATGAAAATATTAAATAGTAAATTAAGAAATTTTAATAAAAATTTAGATAATTTATTATTAAGAAGAAAAACTAAAGTTCAAACGAGCTCTGTCTCTGTTATAAAAATAATTAATAATGTAAAAAAGAATGGTGACAAGGCATTGTTAAAGTATGAGAAGAAATTTAACCAGAATAGAGTAATTAAACCTAGTCTTAGTCAAATTAAACAATCTATTAAATCTCTAGATCCTAAAGTAAAAAATGCTATCGATCTAGCTTATTCAAGAATTTACAAGTTTCACTCATTACAAAAATTTAAAAATATTTCTTACATAGATAAATTAAAAAATAAATTAGAATACAAATATCTACCAATCGAATCTGTTGCAATTTACGTGCCAGGATCATCAGCTTCTTATCCTTCAAGCGTTTTAATGAACGCAATCCCCGCGATAGTTGCGGGAGTAAAAAGAATAATTATGATTAATCCAGGATATAAAGGAAAACAAAATGCTGCAGTACTATATGCAGCAAAAAAATGTAAAATTAAAGAAATATATTCTATTGGTGGTCCATCAGCGATTGCAGCAGTTGCTTATGGAACAAAAAAAATTAATAGAGTGAATAAGATTGTGGGTCCTGGTAATAAGTATGTAGCAGCTGCTAAAAAGGAAGTTTTTGGGGATGTTGGTGTTGAGGGAATGATAGCTGGACCATCAGAAGTAACCGTTGTTGGTGATAGATTTTCAAATCCAGGCTGGATAGCTAGCGATCTTATTGGTCAAGCAGAACATGATGAACTTGCTCAATGTATTTTAATTTCTAAAAGTAAAGACTTAATAATTCAAACTAAGGAAGAAATTTCTAAACAATTAAAAAAAATTCCAAGAACAGCTATCGCAAGAAAAAGTTTATTAAATAACGGAATTTTAATTCAAGTAAACTCAGATAAACAAATAATTGATATTGTGAATAAAATCGCTCCTGAGCATTTAGAATTAAATGTAAAAAATTACAAATCTTTTATATCAAGAATTAAAAATGCTGGTTCTATTTGTTTGGGAAAATATGCTGTGATGGCAATGACTGATTATAATGCTGGTTCAAACCATATATTACCAACTAATGGTTCTGCTAAATTTTCAAGTGGTATAAGTGTTAATGAATTTTACAAAAGAATTTCATATATAAACTTATCAAAAAAGGGTATTGAAAAGCTTGGACCATCAGTTATAACTCTTGCAAATTATGAAGGGTTGGCTGCACACGCTCAATCTGTGAAAAAACGAATTAGGAGAAAATAAAATTTGTCAAAACAAGATTTACTTGAATTTAAGGGTAAAGTAACTGACCTGTTACCTAATGCTATGTTTAGAGTTCAATTGGAAAACGGTCACGTAGTGACAGCTCACACTGCAGGTAAGTTAAGAAAAAACAGAATTCGAGTATTACAAGGTGATAATGTGACTGTGGAAATGACACCTTATGACCTTACTAAAGGCAGAATTATCTTTAGAGGTTAACTTTTTGCCTCGGTAGCTCAGGAGTAGAGCAGAGCCCTGAAAAGGCTTGTGTCGGAGGTGCGAATCCTTCCCGAGGCACCACCAAAATATCTTGAAATTAATATACAAAGAAATTAACTTCTATCTTAAATAAATAACAAAAGGACGAGTAAAAAGATGAGTACAATTCAAGGAAAAGTAAAATGGTTTAATGGCAAAAAAGGTTATGGTTTTATAGAGAGAGACGATAAAGAAAAAGATGCCTTTGTTCACGCCAGCGCAGTAAAAGCTGCAGGAATGAGATTTCTAAATGAAGGAGATAAATTAGAATTTACTTTAGAGGATGGTCCAAAAGGCCCTTCAGCAGTAAATTTAAAAAAATTAGATTAATTTAAATATTTTACAAGGGCGTTTTCTTAGAAATAAGAAAACGTCCTTTTCTTTTTTGGGTTGAATAATTTTAATTTTTGTCTAAAACGCTGCTAATGAACAAAAATAAGACTAATTACAAATTAAACTCAGGTACTCTTAGACTTGCTCTTAGAGGAACTAATAGAGGTGTGCACGCTCATTTCCACGCTGGCTAAAGCTAGCGAATAATTACTTATATTATAATTTTAAATAACAACAAAATAAGATAAAACAAAAAAGGATATGCCTTGATGGTGAAATAGTATCACGTCGGTTTGTGGATCCGAAGTCGTAGGAGCGTAACCTACTCAAGGTACCAAAAAATGAATAAAGAAAATAAATTAATTCCTGGATTACCCTCAGGTTTTGAAGATAGATGGAATAAAAAATTACTTCTCAAAAAAAGACTATTAAGGGTTATTGAGAAAAATTTTATAAAATATGGATTTGATCCACTAGAAACACCATCATTTGAAATTAGTGAAAATATAGGCTCCTTTCTTGCAGAGGATGAGAATAATCCTATGTCTGATGTGTTTACATTCGATGATGGTGAAAAGAATATTACTTTAAGATATGACTTATCAAGTCCACTTGCTAGATTTGTTGCACAAAATAATCAAGAGCTTCCTTCAATATATAAAAGGTATGCAATTCAAAATGTATTTAGAAATGAAAAATCTGGAAATGCTAGGTATAGGGAATTTACTCAAGCAGATTGTGATATAGTTGGAAACGTTAATCCAGCCCAAGCCAACGCTGAACTGTGTAATTTGATCTCAAATACTTTAGTAGATTGTGGTTTAAAAAAAGATCAGTTTACTATTAATGTCAGTAACAGAAAAATTGTTCAAGGTCTGATTGAGGATTTGAAAATTGAAAAAGATAAACAAATCAAAGTAATGAGAGCTATAGATAAACTCGATAAACCAGGGTTCGGTTTAAAGGGTGTCGAAGAATTATTAAAAAAAGAAAGAAAAGATAAAAGTGGAGCTATAACAAAAGGAGCAAACCTAAGTGATGTGCAAGCTTCAAAAATCTTAAATTTTTTAAGGATTAAAGATTTAAAGGAACTTAAAGAAAATTTTAAAAATCCTGTTACCCAAGAGGGCATTAAAGAATTAGAAGAATTATTTGAAGTTTTAAACTTTGGAAATTATTCTGATCAAGTAAAAACTAATTTTACCATAGTTAGAGGTCTAGATTATTATGATGGGTTTTGTGTTGAAACCAATCTAAATTTTAAAGCAAAAAATATTAAGGGTAAGGAAGTTGATATTGGGAGTATTTGCTCAGGCGGACAGTATAATAAATTAATTTCAAGATTTAAGGGTGTAGATATTCCGGGGACAGGTGTGAGTATTGGTGTTGATAGATTGCTATTTGCAATGATGCAATTAAATCAAATAGAAGCTGATACACAAAATCCAGTTATTGTTTGTGTAATGGATGAAAAATATTTAAAAGATTATTACGAAATTTTAGATAATTTAAGAAAAAATAATATCAATTCTGAAATATTTTTGGATAGTAAAAAAAATTTAGGTAAGCAACTTACTTATGCTAACAAAAGAGAATGTCCAGTTGCAGTTATCTGCGGTGAAAATGAATTTAAAGATAATAAAATAACATTAAAGAATCTACTTGGGGCTAAAGGGGAGAATAACCAAATTACATTTCCAAAAGAAAATTTAATAAATGAAATCAAAAAATTTTTCTAACAAAATCCTTAGATCAGTTCAGTCTAAAGGATTTAAATATATTGAATTACCATCAGTTATTGAGACTAATCATATAGTTCAAAGATCTGGTGAAAGTTTTAGAAAATTTATTTTTTCATTTACAGATCAGAAAGGTAATGAATTATGTTTAAGACCTGACCTTACCATTGCTTCTTGTCTTAGATATTTAGAAAACAATTTAAAGGGCAAAGAAAAAATATTTTATAGCGGACAGGCTTATAGAAAATCTCAAAATAAAAAGGACTCTATAATCCGAAATCAAGTTGGTTTTGAGATTATAGGATCAAAAGATGAAAAAAATGATGACAAAGAAATAATAAATACATCACTTAAATCACTAAAAAATTTGAAATACTCAACTGGCACACTCACTATTGGCAATGTGGAAATTTTTAATCTTCTAATATCTAAATTAGATATACCGAAAAGATGGAAATTAAGACTTACAAGACATTTTTGGCGAGAAGATTATTTCAGTGATTTACTAAAAAGATTAGAGACAAATTCTGATGTAGATCCAACTATTGTTGAAGTTGATAAAAGACGATATTTAAAAATGTTAAAGGATAATCAATCATCAATTGTTGCAGGTAGAACATTAAAAGAAATTTTAGAAAGGTTTGATAAAAAGATTAAGGATCCAAGAAGAACAAGTAAAGGAAGTAATACATCGAAAATCATTAAAGAGTTTCTAAAAATTAAATGTCCAATAAATAAAGCTGCAAAGGAATTAAATAAATTCTTTAAAAAACATAAAATAAACCTTTTTGTTGATCAGAAATATTTTCCTGTCTCAAAAAATAAAATATCTAAATTGAATGTAGTTTTTTCATCAGCCTTTGGTAGACAATTGGAGTATTACACCGGCATAGTTTTTAAAATAGACATCAAATTAAAGTCGAAAATTATTAATTGTTGTAATGGTGGTCGTTATGACAAATTAATTTCTGATCTTGGCTCAAAAAAACAAACACCAGCAGTTGGAGCAGCTTTTAATTTAAATTACCAATTATGAAAAATTTAATAAATATAGGAATACCAAGCAAGGGACGGTTAAGAAAAGATGTTTTAAAAATTTTTACTAAAAAAAGATTAAAGCTTATTTCTGAGCGAGGGGAAAGAGATTTGATAGGTTCAATAAAAAATAAATTAAACATAAAAATTTTATATTTGCACGCTAGAGAAATTATTGAAAGATTAGGAGATGGCTCTTTAGATATTGGCTTTTCTGGTTTTGATTTATTAAAAGAAAGCAAGATAAATACCCAAAACAAAATAAATGTTATTAAAAAACTTAATTTTGGAAATGCTAATCTAGTTGTAGCTATACCTGATCCTTGGATCGATGTTCAAACAATAGCTGACCTAGAAGAAATTGCATTTGAATTTAGAGATAAAAAGAAAAAAAGATTAAGAGTTGCAACTAAGTATCCAAATTTAACTAGGGATTTTTTATTTTCTAAAGGTGTTACTCAATTTAAATTAGTTGATAGTTTAGGAGCAACTGAGGCGTACCCTTTTACTGGTTCAGCTGAATTAATTACAGACATAACTTCTACAGGTGAGACTCTTAGAGCGAATAACCTACGTATATTGAAAGATGGAGAAATCTTAAAATCTCAAGCTTGCATTTTTATTTCAAAAAAAAATAGTAAAAAAAAAGGTTTAAAAAACTTTGTTAAATTACTTTCTAAGTAATTTATCTTTAAAGTATATGAGAATAATTTTGATGATATCTAAATTTCTTATTATTGCATAAGTAGCTATTAGAACCCCTATTCCAAAAATAATTTTCAAAATGAGATATAATTCCATAAAAATCCCTTATAATATAACTTACGAATCATGGACACAATTTTATTAATAATTTTAATTTTAATGTTTGGAGCAATCTTGGCTATTTTGTATTTAAATATAAAATCCAAGAAAGAGAACAGAGCTGATGAGACTAATGAAATAGCAAATTTGAATGCGGAAATTATTAGATTAAAAGATAGCTTAAATTCTACAATAAATACATCTCTAAGTTCGATGTCTACCTCATTTAACTCTTTATCAACTGGGGTTACAAAGGATATGACCGAGGCACTTACTAAAGTTGATGAGAAGGTCGGTAATTTTAATGAACAAGTAAAGCTCTTAAATCAAAGTCAAGAGGGAATTACTAAAATTTTAGCAGGGGTCAAAAAATATGGAACTCTAGCTGAGTATTCTTTGGATGCTCTAATTAAAGATTTATTACCTGCGTCTCAATATATGACAAATGTCAAAATGAAAGAAGATACAAGTGAAAACGTAGAATTTGCAATCAAGCTTCAGGGAGATGTTTTGGTTCCGGTAGACTCTCATTTTCCAGTAGAAAAATTTAAGGCAATTACAGATGCGCACGAGGCAGATGACAAGAAGGCAGTTGCTGATGCCAGAACAAAATTAGCAAGTGCATTTAAGGCTAAAGCAAAAAGTGTTATGGAAAAATATATTGTTCCACCTAAAACTTCAAATTTTGCAATAGTGTACGCTCCTACAGAAAGTCTTTATAAAGAATTAACTGAGTATCAAGACCCAAGCACTAAAGAGTTATTAATTCAAGAATTAATGAAAAAATATAAAATAGTAATTTGTGGCCCAAATACTCTTTCAGCTTATTTACAGTCTTTACATATGGGCTTTCAGTCTCTTAAAATTTCAAAACACGCAACAGAGATTTATGATCATTTAAAAACTATAAGCACTAGATTTTCTAGTCATTTTGATAATATCTATAAATTAAGAAAAAAACTTGAAGAGGCCATGACGGTTGTTGATAGTTTTGGAAAAGATGCAAGATCAATAACTAGAACTTTAGAAAATATAAAAGATCCCGAGCAAGTTGAAAAAGCTGTTCTTACAGAGAACGTTGAGAGTTTTGTTGAAAGAAATAAACAAGTAAAAAAATAATTTCTTTTTTCAGATAATACCTACTATAAGAAATCAAATGCGTTGGAACAAAAAATATGACTATCCTACAAGTTCAAAAGCGACAGAAGATGGAATAAGAAGATACGTACTTGGAGAAGCAAAGTTACCGAGTGTAACTTCAATACTTGATGCAACTAAATCTGAGGAAGATAAAGCAGCTTTAGCAAATTGGAGAGAGAGAACTGGCCATAAAGAAGCTGAAGCTATTACAAAGGCAGCAAGTAGCAGAGGTTCTCAGATGCACAGTTATTTAGAGTCTTTTCTTTTAGGTAGAGAAAATTTAAGTTTTTTTGAAGATAATGAGCAATATAAAAAAATGGCAAAAGAAATTATTGATAAGGGTTTAACAAACAGATTAGAGGAAATATATGGTGTGGAGGCCACTATGCATTATCCTGATAGATATGCGGGTACAGCGGACTGCGTGGGTGTTTATGAGGGAAAAGAAACAATAATTGATTTCAAGCAGTCCAACAAACCAAAAAAAGTAGAGTACATAGACTCTTGGTTTTTACAAACCGCGGCTTACTCTTTAGCACATAATATTGTTTATAATTCAAAAATTAATGCATGTGTTATTCTAGTTTGTACAGTGGATAATTTATTTCAAGAATTTAAAATTCAAGGGCCTGAACTAATAACATATCAAAATTTGTTTTTAGGTAGATTAAAAAAATTTAATGAGATGAATAATTTAGTTTTATAAAAAATGGATAAGATTGTAATTTACGATACAGAGACAACAAACTCAACAATATGGGGATCCATAATTGAAGTTGGAGCTGTTGTAGTTGATAAAAATTTAAGAGAAATTGGAAAATTAAATATTAGAGGGCGAATGCCAGAAGGTGAGGTGCCAAGTGCAAAGGCTTTACTTGTTAATTCAACTAGCATTGACTTATTAACTAAAGGCAATTATTCACATTATGACTTTTTAGGTGCTGTTGAAAACTTTTTCTCTAAATGTGCTCCAGCAATGTTTATGGGTTGGTCAAATCTAAATTTTGACCGGAGAATGTTTCACTTTAATTTTTTTAAGGGCAATCGCTATCCTTACGCTACTCACTCATCGCCTAATAGTGAACATGATGGTTTACACATAGCGAGGGCAGCTCAAACCTTAAATTCTGAAACTTTAAAAACAGAATTAACGGAAGCAGGTAACCCTAGTCTTGCATTAGAATCCTTATCAAGAATGCAAGGTTTTGACACTTCAGCAAGCCACACTGCCTACGTTGATGCTCAAAATTCATTGAAAGTACTTCGAATTATTAAAGACAAACATAAAGAAAATTGGGAAACATTTTTAAAAACATCAACTAAAACAAGCGTAGAAACGTTTTTAAAAAATGAAGGCATATATTCTATTTTTGAAAATGTGAAGGGTAGAAATATGATGTATCTCACTAGCACACTACATCCAAATCATTGTTTTCATCCATCTTACGCTTCTTGGGGATATGTTTGGGATTTAAGAAGAGATCCAGAACCACTATTAAACTTAACAGTAAATCAATTAAGAGATATTTTTAAAAAATATAGTCCAAAACCCTTAAGAGTTTTAAAAACTAATAAAGCTCCAGTAATTTTGGGTAAAGAGTTTGCCTTAAAACAAAAACCCTATTCAGACCTAGATTTAGAAACAATAACAAAAAGAGCGCAAATGGTTAGAAATAATGAAAATTTTTGTAAAAATATACAAATTATAAATAGAGAGGCAGCAGAAGAAAAAGAACAAACTAAAACCCAGGAAGATTTGTTACCTGAGGAAACTTTGTATGAAAAATTTATTCCTAATAAAGATACTGCTCTTTTTAAAACCTGGCATAGTTCATCTTGGGAAGATAAGTTGAGATTACTAGATAAATTCACAGACAAAAGATGTAGTTGGTTTGGACAAAAAATTATTTATCAGGAAGCACCACAAATTTTACCACCTGATTTATATAAAAATATTAAAAGTGAAATTGCTAGACGTATACTAAGTAAGAACAAGGAGAAGTGGCAAACGGTAAATATGGCATATAATGAAATCGACTATTTGAGAGATCAAGCAGATAAAAGAGATGATAAAAATGAATTAAATAAACTAGATGAAATAAATGATTTTATTATGTCTATTGAAAAGAAATATGAAATTGCCTAGTTGACTTTAATAAACAAATTAATAGAAAGGATTTATGCTTATAGATTTTAAAGATGAAGATTTTGAAAATAAAATTAAAAGTGAGGACGTTTCAGTAATTCAATTTAGTGCAGCTTGGTGTGGCCCTTGTAAGTCTTTAAAACCAATCATGGATAAGCTTGCAGTTGAGTATAAAGACAAGGCTGGTTTTTATTACGCTGATATAGAAGATGGTGGTATTAATACTGGAAGTGCTGCAGGAATAAGAGGTGTTCCAACAGTGATAATCTATAAAAAAGGTGTTGAGGTTGATAGAAAAGTTGGTGGCGTACCAGAAAGCCATATGAAAGAGTTTTTAGAAAAAAATATCTAATTTAAGTTTAATATTTCACCAGCTAAATACAAAGATCCTGTAATTATTAACATATCATTTTCTTTAAGTGATAAGGATTTAATTGCTTTCTCAACATTGACCTCATATTTAGCATTAAAAACATTTTGAAATTTTTCTTTTAATTTTTTACCACTGATAGCGTTTTGCTGATTAGGGATATCAACAGTGGTCAGAGATGAAATATCTTTGAAGTGGCTAATATATCCTTCATGATTTTTATTAGACATCATTCCTATGATAAAATGCTTATTGCAATCTAAAGTTTGGAGATATTCATTTAAAACTCTAGCACCATCTTCATTATGACTTCCATCCAATAATAATCGGTTATTTTTGATTAGATCTTTAATTTTTCCAGACTTTATTTCTTGTAATCTGCCAATACTCTCAATTTTTGTAATTGCATTTTTTATATCATCATCTTTAACTTCTAAATTTAACTGTCTTATTGAAGCTATTGCTGTTGAAATATTTTCTAACTGAAATTGTCCAAGAATATTTGGCATCGGTAGTTTTAAACCACCAAATTTATCTTCATAATAAAAAAAACCATTTTCTTTATTAGAATAACTATAATCTTCATTAAAAAACAATTTATTAGATAAGTTTTGTGAAATTGATTTTTTGATACTTTCAGTTGTTTTAACTGAGTTTTGTTTAGATACAATTATATTAGAATTTAAAAGAGAGGATGTTTTTTCAAATACAATTTTTTCAATAGTTTGCTGATCCTTTGGTAACCAATCAAGATGATCTTTACTTATAGAGCATACAATACTTGCTAAATTATTTTTTAGAATATTAGTTGCGTCAAACCTATGAAACAAACCTGCCTCTATTAAATTAATATTATTGGGATATTGAGCAGCTTTATAGAAATAACAAGCAGACAATGCCTCAAAAAAAGTTAAGGGATTTTGATCATTTATTTTTTCAACTTCTTCAAAAAGATCAATTAATTCGTCATCAAGAAGCATATAATTATTAAAAACAAACCTCTCATTGATTTTTTGAATATGTGGGCTCGTATAAACATTGCATTTTACTTTTGCTTCTTTGAGAATCGAAAAAATTGCATTAATGGTAGATTGCTTACCATTTGTTCCTACGACCGATATTGCTTTTATTTTGTCTTGAGGATTCCCTAATTTTTCGCAAAGAATTTTTATACGGTCTAAACTTAAATCTATCTCTTTAGGATGCAGCTTTTGTAAGTGATTGACTATCTTCTGAAGTTTCATTTTCTTCAGTGCTTATAACAGGTTTCGTATTTAATAGAATTGAAATTAAAATCCCAATTTTTTCTTGAAGATCTTTTCTATTAAGAATTAAGTCCACAAACCCAGTTTTCTGAACATAAGAGCTTCTTTGAAAATTTTCTGGTAAACTTTCCTTAACGGTTCCTTCGATTACACGAGCACCTGCGAAAGCTATTAAAGCATGGTCGGACTCTGCGATATGTAAATCACCTAACATCGCGTAAGAAGCTGTAATTCCACCAGCAGTCGGATCAGTTAAACAAACCAGATAAGGAAGATTATTTTTTTTTAATTCGTTAATAGCCATCGTTGTCCTTGTCATTTGAGATAATGAAATCAAACTTTCCATCATTCTCATTCCTCCTCCGGCACTAAAACAAATAAAAGGAGTTTTGTTTTCGATGGCATGTTGAATACCATATAGAAATGCCTCACCCTCTGCAGCAGCCATTGAGGCACCTAAAAATTCAAAATCTGATGCAACTGCAGTTATTTTAATATTATTAATTGAACCAGAAACAACCATCATACCACAATCCAGTCCTGTTTTTTTTCTCGCACTTTTTAATCTATCTTTGTAAGATTTAGAGTCTGTCCAATTTAGTGGGTCATCTTTTGGAATTGGTGTTTTAAAAATTTCATAATTATTTTTTCCGAAAAAAATATCAAATCGCTGTTTCGGATTTATTCTGTGGTGTTTATTGCAATCAGGGCACACCCAGAGATTTTCCTCTAAATCTTTTTTTAAAATTGGTCCTTTACAGCAACTAGTCCAATCACTTTTTGCGATTTCTTCTTTTGTTGCTCTTTTATGAATAGCTGTTTTTATTTTTTCACCAGCTTTAATTATTTTTGTTATCCAATTCATTTAATTTTATTTCTAAGTCTATTTACGACATTATAAACATTTGTGACAGGATTTTGTCTTTTTTTTATAGAATTTGTTATTTCCTTACAAATAGCACTCCCAACAACTAAACCATCAGCTTTTTTAAGTGATTTTATAGTTTTTTCAGTGATACCAAAACCAATCACAACATTTTTTTTCGAGTTGATTTTTTTTATTTTATAATAGTTAGACAATATTTCTTTAGAGGAAACTTTAAGCTTTCCTCCAGTAGTAGAAAGCATAGATATGAAATAAATCATTTCATGCGAATCTTTAATTATTTTTTTTAACCTTTTTTGAGTTGTAGTCGGTGATAGTAGTTGAATAAAAAATATTGATCTTTTTTTACACTTACTTGCAAATTTCTTATTTTCAGGCCAAGGCAAATCTACAACTATTAATCCATTAACTCCTGAAATTTTGCAATTTTTTAAAAATTCATTTTCACCATATCGAAAGATCATATTATAGTAACCCATCAATATAACTGGTTTATTTCTATCAAATTTTTTAAAATTTTTTACAATTTTAAAAATATCATTAACTTTGATTCCATTTTTGATTGCTCTATATGAGCTTGTTTGAATTTGACTTCCATCAGCGACTGGTGTGTTGTGAGGAACACCAATCTCTATTATATCAACCTTTTTTGAGATTGATTTTAATATCTCCAAAGATTGTTTTTTTGAATTATCTCCAGCAACAGTATAAGTTAATAATGCAGGTCTATTTTCTTTTTTAGCTTTTTTAAATGCATGACTTATTGGATTAGACATATTTTCTTCCCAATTTTTTTTCTATAATTCCTCGATCTTTGTAAGCATCTCCACAACTATTGACTACGACAATTGTATCTTTACTAAATTTTTTTGACTCCGTTATTGCAATTGAGAAAGCATGACTTGGTTCCAGAGAAGGTCTTAATTTTTCAAACTTTGTTACGAGTTTGTAAGCGTTTAAAGCTTCCTCATCACTTGCTGCAGTGTATCTTGCTCTTTTTGTATCTTTAAGAAAACAATGAAGTGGAGAAATACCTGGATAATCTAGTCCAGCAGAAATTGACTCTGTTTCCTCTATTTGACCATCAGTATTTTGATTTACATATTGGGCTGCACCATGAAGAATTCCTATTTTAGATCCATATGTTAGTGGTGCTGCGTGCTTTTTACTTTTTGCTGGTCCACCAGCTTCTACACCAATAAATTCACACTGTTTTTTATCGTAATCCATAAACTCATTCCAAAAACCAAAACTAGAACTTCCTCCCCCAACACAATTATAAAGTTTTAGTTTTTTTGGAACTGACCCAAACTCATCAACCAATTGAGTTTTTAATTCTCTTGATATTTGACTTGTGCTCCATCCACAGATACGAACGAAGACAGCTGGGCCAACAGTGCTGCCAACACACATTGCAACTTTATCACAATTTGCAACCCAGTAACGCATGCACTCAGATACTGCATCTACAAGAGTTTGACTTCCAGAGTATACAGGAATAACTTCTGCTCCATTTTTTTTTATTGCTCTTACATTGGGTTGTTGTCTTTGAATATCTTTCGCACCCATAAAAATTTTGCATTTTAAACCAAATTTTTTGGCTGCCATACTTAACATTTTACCTGCATACCCAGCACCAGTGTCTCCACAAATAACTTTTTTTCCAGAGCGCTTTGCAAGCAAACAGTGAACAGTTGCATTATAAATTTTATGTGCACCTCCATTTGCATCAGATACAACTTTAGACCAAATTTGAGCCCCACCCACATACTTTGTTAAATTTTCTAGTTTGATAAAACGAGTAGGACTACCAACCCAATTCTTAAAATATTTATCTCTCTCGTTAATAAAATTTTTGTCCTTTTTTAGTTTATTAAAAAGAATTTCTAAATCCTCTATCGGTTTTTTCAATGTTTCGGGTACAAAATTTCCTCCAAATTTACCACCCCAAAATCCAAGTTTATCGCCTTGATCTATAACCGGTATTCCTTTTTTAAGTTTCATGTTTTTGCAAATAATTTTAATAATTTATCAATTTTATTAATATCTTTCTTTCCTTCATTATTTTCAATTGATCCAGATAAATCAATTATGAAGTCTTTATTCTTAAAATTAGGAATATCATCTATTTGAATATTTCCTGCAATCATTTTATTTATTTTATTAGGTACCTGTTCTAATAGCTTATGATCAAAGCTTTCAGATCTATGGTAACCTTTTGAGTCAAAAAGGATTATATCTGAAATTTCTAAATAATCTTTATATGTATCTACATCTTTTTTATTTGAAATTGTAATAGCTGAAATTATCTTAATTTTGTTTTTTTTTTTAATTTCCGCGGTTCTGACAGGATCAACATCATAAAGCTGGTAATAATCAAAATTAAGATCTTTGATTTTCTCTAATAATTCATCCGATGGATTCACAAGCACTGAAACAAAATTAGTTTGTTTTTTGTTTACGTTTACCAAATTTTTTAAATTTTCAAATTCAACATATCTTCTACTCTTTTTATAATTTGTGATGAAACCAATAAATTTTGGAGGATTGGGATGGTTTAAAATGTAATTTAAAGTTTTAGGATCTGAGACCCCACAAATTTTTAAATCTTTGATCATTGATTTAAATGATCAATTAATGATTGAATATTTTTTTTTATATTGCCTTTTGTTATGGGTCTTCCTATTACAAGCCAATCACTACCATTCTTAAATGCTTGCTTTGGAGTAACAACTCTTTTTTGGTCATCTGTTTTAGTATTGAATCTTATTCCGGGGGTAATAATTTCTTTTTTGAAAAACTTTTTGACAATCTTAACTTCATTAGCACTACATACAATAGCATCCAAGTTAGCTTTTTTAGCTAATTTTACTTGATGTGATACTAGTCGATTAATATTTTTGTTGTAACCTATTTCTTTTAAAGATTTGTTATTTAAAGAGGTTAGCGTTGTAACTCCTATTAATTTTGTTTTTCCAGATATTTTTTTACAAGCCTTCAAAGCTTCTAAGCCAGAACCAATATGAATAGTTAAGTAATTTATATTTAAATCTTTGATTGCTTTGATAGTTGATACACATGTATTTGGAATATCATGGATTTTAAGATCAGCAAATATTATTTTATTTTTAATTTTAGATAAAAAGTTTCTACCATATCTTGAGTTTAAAAATTCTAAACCGAATTTATATCCAACTTTTAAAGTTGTATTTTGTGTATCTCTTATAACTTTTTTTATTTTTAAAATATTAGTGCTGTCACAAGCAATGAATATTTTATTTTTTTTCATCATTTAAAATTTTAAACAAATCTTTTGACATTTTGAAGTGAATTGTTTTTTTTTCAGGGGTATCAACTTTTTTATTTGTTTTAGGATTTCTTGATATTCTTGCTTTTTGAATTTTAGTGGAAAAAACTCCAAATCCTCTAAATTCAACTCTCTCTCCACGCTTTAAGGAAATCTTTATTTCTTTTAAAATTATATTAATGAATTTCTCTAAATCTTTTTTTAAAAAATTAGGATAGTTTTTTGATAATTGATTTAAAAGTTTTGATTTTACAATCGCCAATTTTATTTTTTATTTTTTTTATTCAAATCCTCAGAAAGTGATGAAAAAGGAAGGTTTTTTCCAGAACCTTCAGACCCATATTTTTCTAAAGCCTCTTGTTTTTGCAGCTCTTCTAGTAATTTTATACTCAAAGATACTTTCCTTTTACTAAAATCTAACTCAGAAATTGCACAATCAATCCTTTCTCCACCTGTAAATCTTGAAGTTCTCGCATCAGCAGGATTTATTGCTATTTGATTTTTTTTAATTAAAAAATCCATCTCACATCCCTCTGGTCTTACGGTCAGCCCTTTATTATCGGTAGAAACAATCTTCACAGTTATAATGTTATTTACAACTTTATCTTTGAACCAATCAAATGGATCTGGTTGAGTTTGTTTTAGCCCAACTCTAATCTTTTGGTCATCAACCTTTATCTCTAAGACCTTTACTTTAATTTTATCACCTTTATTGTATTTTTTTAATTCTTCTTCACCGTTATTTAGATAAGTCAAATCATTACAATGTAAGAAAGCATCAATATTCAATTTTTCTATGTTTACGAATAAAGAGTATTCATTTTTATTTACCACCTCACCATCTATCTCAGTTCCTACAGGATATTTTTTTTCAAAAATTTCAAAGGGATTTTCTTTTGTAAGTTTGTGTGAAATTGCAACCCTTCTTTTAGCTTTATCAATTTCAGTAATTACACAATCAATTTCATCTCCAACTTTAAACATTTTTTTTACAGAAGTATTTTTTTTAGTCCAGCTAAGTTCACTTGAGTGTAACAATGTAGTCAAACCAGGTTCTAACTCACAGAAAGCACCAAAGTCCATAATTTTTACTACCTTAGCTTTATAGATTTTTTTTAACTCATAATTTTCTATATGTTCAAACGGATCTGGAGATAACTGCTTAATAGAACAACCAACTTGTAATTTTTCCTTGTCAACACTTATAACTTTTAAGTCATGTTTTTCACCAATATTGAATATTTCATCAGGATGATTGACGCGACTGTATGAAATTTCTTGAAGATGTACTAAAACATCTAGTTCATTATTAACATTAAAAAAACATCCAAAAGAACTATACCCTTTTACCTCAGCACCTTTAATAACATCACCTACTTTGTATTTTTCTATAATTTTTGCTTTATCCTCTTTTTTAAATGTTGAAATTATCTCTCTTCTCGAAACACAAGCATTACCTCTTATTTTATCCAATTTAATTAAAGCAAATTTTTGCGGCTCATTCATCAGATGATCAATATTTTTTAATGGTTTATCACTTATCTGAGATCCTGGTAAAAACATGAGAGAGCCTGTATCCAAATGTTCAACAATGCATCCACCTTTGCACTTCGATGTAATTTTACCCATTATAGGTTCTTTTTTCTCATACGCTTCAACAAGTTTATCCCATCCCTTAATCTTTTGGGCCTTACTTGCTGATACTACAACATCGCCATTCTTATCTTCGATTTTTTCTAAAAGAACTGAAATTGTCTCACCTATTGCAATATTTTTAGATAGACCCATGGTTTTTAGTTCATTAATATCTAAGACAGGTTCACTTTTTAAGCCTTCTATAAATAAAAAAACAAATTTCTCAGTTATTTTGTTAATTTTACCCTCTATGACTTTACCTTCTTCAATAGTGTTTTTTGTGAATTGATTATTTAATAACTTTTCAAATTCTTTAGAAGCTGGGCTTGAAAGATCTTTATATATTTCCATTAATTTTTATATATTGCTTTATAATTTATTTTTTAAAAATCATCGAATATTTAGATAAAATAATTGTTTTAATCAAGAATGATTTTTAGACAAAATCATCAAAAAAATATTATTTTTTACAAAAATATCAAGTTTTTTTGATTATTTTAACTTTTAAGCAATATTATCTTATATTCGCACCCAATTGGTCTAACTTTTTTAAAAAGGAGGGAAAAGACGTGCTCATCGATTTCTTATCAAATATTTGCCATTCACCTCCAAATGATAAAGCGGCAATCACACTTGTCATAAAAACTCTATGATCTTTAAGAAAGTTTTTTATGATAATTTTTTTATCAATTTTTAGATTTGGATTTCCATAGATTTTAATACTACTTTTAGTAATAATATTTTTAACACCAATCTCATTTAGAATTTTTGAACCCCATTTAAGCCTAGGACTTTCTTTTTGGTTTAACTCAGATAAATTTTTGAAGTATGAGATGCCATTTGCTTTAGCAGCAACTAAAAATATTAATAAAAATTCATCGATTGCTGAACTGTTTAAACTTGTGGGACAATTGATTGGTTTTATTTTATTTGTGCTTTTAATTACTAAGTCAGCAATTTTTTCACCTTTATAACTTTTGATATTAATTTTCGATATTTTGACTCCCATTAGTTTAAGAATATACAAAATACCTATTCTAGATGGATTAATATTTACATTTTTGATTCTAAGTCTAGAGTTTTTAACAAGTGCAGTTAGTACGATAAAAAAAGCTGCTGAACTTATGTCCGAGGGAATTTTGTAGTTCAAAGCAGGTATTTTGTGTTTCCCTTTGATTTTAATAATATCATATTTTTTTCTTTTTATGACTTTAATTGGTAATTTTAGATATTTAAAAAGTAACTCACTATGATCTCTTGACTTTTTAGCTTTGATTAAAGTTTCCCCTTGAGTGTTAAGAGCAGCAAACATTACTGCACTTTTACATTGTGCTGATCCTTTATTTTCATAATATTTTATTGGTTTTGAGAAATTTGTTCCTTGTACTTTAATTGGTAGTTTTCCAAAATTACTACTAAATTTTGCACCAAATCTCTCCAATGGTTTTATAACTCTTTGAAAATCTCTTTTTGATAAACTTTTATCACCCTTAAGCTTGACCTTTTTCTTTGAGTGAACTAGTAGACCCAAAATAAGTCTTCCAAGAGTACCAGAATTTCCAGCATCTAAAATTGAATTATTTTTATATTCAAACCCATTAAGGCCTAAGCCAATAATTTCACAAAACTTTTTTGAAATTTTTATCTTAACCCCAAGTTTTTTAAGACAATTTAAAGTGCTATAAACATCCTCTGAGAGCAATAAGTTCGAAGATTTACATTTTTTAAGAGACTGTGAGGATAGAAGGGCCCATCTAATAGATAAACTTTTATCTCCATCTATTGATAAACTTTTGTTAAATCCTTTTACCCTCTTTTTAATTCTTACAAAATTAGACATCAGAATAAACTAATTGATCTTAAAAGAATCACCAAAGTATGCGTTTTGTGCATCAATATTTTTAATAAGATTATTAGGAGTATCTTTAGCAACTACTCTCCCATTAGATAATACTATAGCGAGATCCACACAGGTTAAAAGATCTCTCGCCTGATGATCACATAAAATAATTGAAATATTATGTTGAGTTTGTAAATCAACAATTATTTGCTGAAGGTTTTTAATTGTCATTATATCTAAAGCTGCAAATGGTTCATCTAGCAATAGAATTTTTGGATTACTTAATAAAGCCAAAGAAATTACTAAACGTTTCTTTTGTCCTCCGGATAAAAATTCAGCTTTTATATTTTGTAAGGGTTCGAGTTCAAATTTTGAGATTAAAAGATTTATTTTTTCATCTCTTAATTTTTCGTCTTTAATCACTATTTCACTTATTGCTTTTAAGTTTTCCTTTAAAGTAAGATCATGAAAGTAACCTCCATGTTGAGGAACATATCCAATTTTATAATTTTTTGTTCTATAAAATATCGGGTCTTGGGTTACATTTTTCTTTTCTATAAATACAGATCCATAATTCGGCTTCAATAATCCTATAATTACATTAAAAATTGTTGATTTGCCGACCCCATTAGGTCCAAGTAACCCAAGAATTTCACCTTGGTTTAGATTTAGATTTAAGTCTTCTAATATTTTTCGCTTTCCAAAATAAACAGAAACTTTTTCCAATCTTAATAGCTCCCTTTCTTCCTTGAAGTTTTTAATTCGAAATTTTTTGATAATAGCCATAATTAATATTTACTGGTAATACTTACTTTATCATTTTTACTAATCATAGAAATTTTTAATTTTTTTTGTAGCAAATCAATCTCTACTTTATCTGCATTAATCTTAGTATTTTTATTGACATAATAAACACTGTCTAAAATTTCTATCAAATTATCCTTAAAATTGAGATTTAAAGTTTCAGAGTCTATTGTATGATCTCCATATTTAACATTAACTTTGCCTCTGAAAATAGTGTTATTACTTATTTTATCGTAACTTGCTGTGTTAGAGTAAATATAGATAACTTCTTGATTTTGTCTATTTATTTCAGCATTTACTTCAAAAAGTTGAACCTCACTAATTTTGTCCTCCTTTAAAGTGGCTGATTGGGCAATAACCGTATATGTATTGCCCAACAAATCTTCCGATATATATTTCAAATTTTCAATTATATTTTTACCTTTATCGACCTGATTAACTTCAGCATCTTTTTTTTTTACGATATTTTCTGATTTATTAAAGTCAACCCTTTTATTATCTTCTACAAAATATTTGTCATAAAATAAATAACTTGCGATGAAAAGTAAAATTAAAAGACTATACTGAATAATATTTCTTTTATCCATTTACATTAGTAAATTTTCTTATTTAGAATATTATGAATATGTAGAATACCTATTGTTACTAGCCTTCTCTTTCCCTCATAAACACAAAGACTTGTAATTTTTTTTTCGTTCATAATCGAAAGTGCTTTTGTAGCTAGTATATTTTTATCAACTTTTATAGGATTTTTTGTCATAACATCTTTTACTTTGAGAGAATTTAGATTTATGTTTTTCGAATTAAATCTTCTTATTTGACCATCTGTAATAATTCCTGTTGTATATTTCTTCTTATTTCTAACAATTAAGGTCCCCAGTTTTTTTTCTGTCATAATTTTTAATGCTTTGGTCATCAATCTATTTTCTTCTATAAAAGGTATTTTTTCCTTTGTAAGCATTAAATCCTCAACAGTTTTTAATCTTTCACCAAGACTTCCTGAGGGATGAAATTTTTTAAAATCTAATTTATTAATTTTTTTCTTTTTCAAAGTTGAAATAGCTAATGCATCTCCAATGCTTAGTTGTATTATTGTGCTGGAAGTTGGTATAATTTCTAAACCAGCTTCTTCAACCTCTGGTGTTATCAAACCAATATCGCTATTTTTATATAAGTCAGAATTTTTTTTTGATGTGATTCCAATTAACAATATTTTATTTCTATTGGCGTAATTAATTATATTTTTTAGTTCAACTGAGTTTCCAGAATAACTAATAAGAATTAAAACATCCTTCCTAGATATACTCCCCATGTTGCCATGTGAGCAATCATTGGCTGAAAGAGAGAATGATGGTGTTCCAATAGATGAGAGAGTTGCAGATATTTTGCTAGCAATAATTCCACTTTTCCCGACCCCACATAAAATCACTTTTGACTGACAGTTTACAATTGCTTTTACGGCTTTATCAAAATTTTTGTTCAAAGCTTTTTTTAATTTTTGTAAAGCTTTGATTTCTAAATCAATAACTTTTTTAGCAATCACTTTGAAATTTGTATTTTTATTTAGTGAGCCCATATATCATCTCTAAATAATGCCAGGTCCAAATCAACTCTTGTTTTTAAAAATTTTAAACATTCTTTATATAATTCAAATCTATTTTCTCTCATAAGAATTTTCATAAGTTCAGCATGAATTTTATGTAAATAAATAACATCGTTTGCACAATATTTTAATTGTGCTGGGGTAAGCTCTCCACCAAAATCAGAATTTTGAAATTGTTTACTTATATCAACGTTAATAAATTCCTTTATAAGAGCTTTTAAAGAATGATTATCCGAGTAAGATCTTGATAGCTTTGAGGCAATTTTTGTATCCAATATATTATTGGTTTCAGTTTTAAGATAATACTTTATAAAAGCTAAATCTGCTCTTCCATAATGAAAAATCTTTGTAATCTTATCGTTTTGAAGAACATTGATTAAATTTGGAGCTTTATAGTTTATTCTATCAAGTTGAATTATGTGAGCATCTGAATTACCGCTAGAAATCTGAATAAGACATAATGGATCACGTCTTATGTTCAGCCCCATAAATTCTCCGTCAACAGCTATTAAATTGCCTAAATCTAAATCATCTGGTAAGTCATTTTTGTGAAGTTTAATATCCATAATTTAGGTAACATGTATATATGAAAGCAAAAAATTGTCTAATATTTGGCGGCAGCGGTCAAATTGGAAGTTTCTTAATTAGAAAACTAACAAAAAATGACCTTAGAGTTACAGTAGTCACCAGAAATATCCATCAAAAAGGTTTGAAAATAAAAACTCAAGCTAACGCTGGGTATATAGATATTGTTGAAGCTAATATTTTTGAAGAAAAAAAAATTGAAAAACTATTTAGTGAGGCAGACTATTGTGTAAATTTAGTAGGTATTTTATATGAAAAAAGAAAAGGTAACACTTTTAAGAATATTCACACCATCTTTCCAAAGTTACTAGCAAAACTTTGTAAAAAACATAATTTAGAAAAATTTATTCATATTTCAGCTCTCGGCATAAATGAGGCCATAGACTCCAAATATGCAATTTCAAAACTTGCTGGCGAAAAAAATATTTTAGAAAATTTTTCAAAAAGTGTTATTTTAAGACCATCTATAGTTTTTTCAAATTCTGATAATTTTAGTACTCAGTTTATGACGTTATTAGGTAGGCTGCCAATTTTCCCACTTTATTACTCAGGAAAAACAAAATTTATGCCAATACATTGTTCTGATTTAACAGATATAATTTACCATATAATTTCAAAAGGCTCTGATGCGCAAATTATTGAATGTGTTGGTCCAGAGACATTAACATTTAAAGAGATTTTAGAAATTCTTTTAAATTTGATAAACAAAAAAAGATTACTGGTACCTTTTCCATTATCTATGGCAAAATTATCTGCAAAGTTCTTTGAATTACTACCCAACCCTTTATTGACCGAAGATCAATTAAGGTTACTAAAATACGATAATATTTCCACAGGTAAATATAAAACAAACTCAGATATTGGTTTACCAAGTAAACTATATTTTAAAGACGAAGTAAAAAAATATTCTTATATGTGGAGGGATGGAGGAGAATTTTCTACAGAAAAATATAATTTTGGAGATAAGGAAAAAAAAAGTTAAAATTTAATTAGCCAGTTTTAATTTTTTTTTCAATATATTCTTGAATATCCTCTTTATCATTTGTGTCTTCTTTCTTACCTTTTGGCTGGTAGGCATATAGTAAATGGAGCTTACAATAAGAAAAATCTTTTAAAGATGTTCTTCCACAAAAATAAAATGAACTTTCATCAGGATGACCAATTGGCCATTTGCACGAATTATCATCCAATTCTTCGAGCTGTTTTGGATTTTCGGGCTCAAAATCTTTTTCAATTATTAAAGATTTAAATTTACTTCTTCTACCTCTCACAGGTTTGATTTTATTATTTTCTGAATATGTTTTTGAACTCTGGTTAACACTTGCAGACCTTGTTTTAATTTTTGCAGACAGGTTTAGTCTATGAGCTTTTCCAATCACTGCATTTCGGCTAATTCCACCAATGATCTCAGCAATTTGACTAGCTGTATTTCCTTTACCCCAAAGTTCTTTCAGCTTTTCTACTTTTTCTTCAGTCCAACTCATTTTTATCTATATAATGTGTAAATAATAATTATATATACTATATAGGGGTTAAAATTAAAAATTAACAAGTTGATATTAATAGTTATACACAAAAAAAATTATAAAAATTTCAATCCAAGCTTGTATCAACTTAATCTTTAAATATAGAGGTGTATAAATAAATTTATGTCGTATTTAGCAAAAAATTATAACAGAAAAAAAATTGCCTTTAAGTATGGAAAAGGGAGCTACTTATACTCAAGTGATAATAAAAAGTATTTAGATTTTGTTCAGGGAATAGCAGTTAACTCTCTAGGACACGCGCACCCAAAATTGGTAAAAACAATAAACGAACAATCAAAAAAGCTCTGGCATGTTTCAAACGCCTTTCAAATTCCTGAAGGAGAAAAGCTAGCTAAAAAGATATGCCAAAAAACATTCGCAGATTTTGTAATATTTCAAAATAGTGGAGCAGAGGCCACAGAAGCAGCAATAAAAGTAGCTAGAAGATATTTTTACTCTATTGGAAAACCAAATAAAAATAGAATTTTATGTGTAAAAAATTCATTTCATGGCAGAACATTAGCTGCAATTTATGCTAGTGGATCAAAGAAAATGACCGAAGGATTTGGCCCAAAAGTTGGAGGATTTGACCATTTTAGATTTGGAGATCACAAATCTCTTCAAAAAAAGATTACAAAAAAAACAGCAGCTATAATGATCGAACCTATAATGGGTGAAGGAGGTATTAAGGTAATACCAGACTGGTGTTTAAAAGAATTAAGAAAGTTATGTAATAAGAAAAAAATATTATTGATTTTGGATGAAGTGCAGTGTGGAATTTCAAGAACAGGTACCTTTTTTTCATTTGAAAAATCTAAAATTAAACCTGATATAGTACCTATTGCGAAAGGAATAGGTGGTGGATTTCCATTAGGTGCTGTCTTAATGAATAAAAAAGTTGCTTCCGGAATGGTACCTGGAACACATGGCTCCACTTTTGGTGGCAATCCCTTGGCTATGGCTGTTGGGAATGCTGTAATGGATATAGTTTCAAGTAAAAAATTTTTAAAAAATATTGAAAATTTATCAAAATATTTTTTATTTGAGTTAAGAAATATTCAAGAGGTATACCCAAAAATAATCAAGAGTATAAGAGGAAAAGGTTTTTTAATCGGAGTTCAACTTTATAAAGATCAAACGATTTTTATTAGAAAACTCATGGAAAATAAACTGCTTACAATAAGAGCTTCTGAAAATGTCGTTCGTATACTTCCTCCACTAAATGTTAAAAAAAGTGAGCTGGATCTTTCTTTAAAAATTATTAATAAAGTTTGTAAAGAGCTTAATTAAATGAGGAATTTTTTAAATTTAAAAGATATTCCTGCAAGGGATTTAAAAAAAATCCTTTTTGATGCTAAAAGAAGAAAGAGATTGAGAAAAAGATTAAATAATCTTGAAATCGATAAAGGAGCACCATTAAAAGGGAAATTATTGATACAAATGTTTGAGAAATCTAGTCTTAGAACCAGATTAAGTTTTTATTTAGCAATAAAGCAACTGGGTGGAAGCACCTTAACACTTAGACCAGATGAACTCCATTTGTCAAAGGGAGGAGAAAGCATTCAAGATACAGCAAAAATTTTATCAAATTTTGGAAACGCTTTTATGCTTCGAACCGATAGTGATAAAAAATTAGAGGAATTTGAAAAATATTTATCTATACCGATTATTAATGGTCTTAGCCCCAGTTCTCATCCAACTCAAATTTTATCAGATATTTTTACTGTTGAGGAGATTAAGAAGAAACCAATATCAAAGCTGAATATCACTTGGATTGGCGACTCTAATAATGTCTTGAATTCTTTGATCGCAGCATCAATTAAGTTTTCTTTTAAACTCAATATTGGATGTCCAACTAAATACCAACCAAGTAAAATTATAATTAAATATATTAAAAGTAATAATAATAAAATACGTATATTACACGATCCAAAAAAAGCAGCTAAAGGAGCTGATGTTATTTTTTCAGATAAAGTAATTTCCATGAACGATAAGGTGAATAAATCAAAAAAATTGAATCAATTTAAAAAATTTAAAATAAATAAAAAGTTAATGAGTTTTGCAAAAAAAAATTGTATTTTTCTTCACTGCTTGCCAAGAGGTAAAGAAGTAGAAGAGGATGTCTTTTTAAGTAAGAAATCTAAAGTTTGGCAACAGGCTCTTAACAGAGTCCATGTTCAAAAATCTATATTACTTTATTGTTTTGGAAAATTAAGGTAATGGCAACGGATTATCTGAATTTTGATTTAAGTACAAAATAACAGAAGCTCTATCCTTTTCTTTTCTTAATCCAGCAAAGGCCATTTTAGTTCCTTTAATCCATTTAGCTGGTTTAAGTAGATAGCCATTAAGTTCTTCAAAAGTCCAGGCTTTTCCGTAGGCGGCAAGAGCTTTAGAATATTTATAATCATCTACAGCACCCACATCTCTTCCAACAACATTATACAATGCTGGACCAATATTATTTTTTCCACCTTTTACAATAGAATGACATGCAGCGCATTTTTTAAAAACCTTTTCTCCTGAAGCAATATCTCCCATGGCGATTAATGCAGCAATATCAACTTTGTCTTCAGTCGGTTCCGAGCTTGTTTGTGAACTTACCACAGTAGCCTGCTCTACCTCAACTGAGTAACCAGGTGTTTTAGGCTTTTCAACATGAAAAATAACATCTGAAAGCTTTCCAATACCTATTATTAGAAGTGCTACCATTAATATTGCAGCTATTATTTTATTTAGCTCGAAAGAATCCATTTGTAAAAAAAAATTATTTCGAACATATAGCACTATAAATATAAAATTGCTTATATTTTTAATGTACATTTTTGCCTCTATTTATATTGTAATGAAAAATTAAAAGAAAAATGAAGACATTAGTTATAATTCCCTCCAGATTATCAGCATCAAGATTACCAGGTAAACCCTTGCTTAAAATTAATGGATTATCAATCATTTCTCATGTTTATAAAAAAGCTCAAGACGCTAATATTGGAGAGGTATTTGTTGCTGCAGAAGATCAAGAAATTATCGAAGATGTGAAAAAAAATGGTGGAGAAGCAATTTTGACACACAATAATCACAAAACAGGAACGGATAGAATTTACGAAGCTTTTGTAAAGCTAGGTAGAACAGATATAGATTTAATCATGAACCTACAGGGAGATGAACCACTGATGAATATTGAGGATATTCAAAAATTAAATAAGCACATGATCAAGACTAAGCGTGATTTAGGAACTTTAGCAGCAAAAATTAACAACAAAAAGGTTTTTGAAAATCACGATATTGTTAAGGTAATTACAGAAGAAAGTTTAGATGACAGAAAATTTCCTCGAGCAATAAATTTTATGAGAAAATTAAATAAAGAAAATAATAAGGCTTATCATCATTTAGGAATTTATTGTTATAATGTAGAAATATTAAAAAGATTTATTTCTTTTAAACAGTCGCAAAATGAAATTGAAAATAGATTAGAACAGTTAAGAGCATTAGATAACAACATTAATGTCAATGTAGCTCTTGCAAAATCATCTCCGATTGGAGTAGATACTAAGGAAGATTTTATGGCTATAAAAAAAATAATGGAATATAAGTCATAATGAGTAAAATTTATTTTCAAGGAACTTTCGGAGCATATTCTCACTTAGCTGCTTTATCCATAGACTCTAATGCTGAAGTAGTGCCCTGTAAAACTTTTGATGATTGTTTTGTTCAAGCTTCAAAAGATATAAATTCAAAAATTATTATTCCAGAGTCAAATAGAATTACTGGCAACATAGGAATTGAATATTTAATTTTCGAATATAGGTTAAATATTTATGCTGAGTATTTTCAAAAAATAGAACATAATTTACTGGGTTTACCTGGAACAAAAGTTTCAGAAATCAAGGATGTTTATTCTCATGCTCAAGCATTATCACAATGTTCAAAATTTATAAAATCAAATAGACTTACTGAACATGTAAGAGCTGATACAGCTGGATCCGCAGAAATGGTTTCAAAAAGTAAAGACAAAACTAAAGCTGCAATAGCTTCATCATTAAGTGCTAAAACATATAATTTGGAAATTGTAAAAAATAATATAGAAAATGAAAAAGGAAACCTAACAAGATTTCTTGTAATGGGTAAAAATATATCACAACCAGAATTTAGTGGAAAAAAATATATTACTTCTTTTTTATTTAAATTAAAAAGTAAACCGGCAGCTTTATATCAATCTTTAGGAGGGTTTGCTATTAACGGAGTAAATCTAACAAAGTTGCAAAGTTATCCTGAAAAAAATTCTTTCGACTCCTTTTTCTTTTTATGTGATTTAGATGGTCATATTGAGGAACCAAGAGTACAAAAATCACTAGAAGATTTAGGATTGCATTGTCAAGATTTTCACGTTCTAGGTGTTTTTGAAGCTGACAAACAAAGAGAAATAAATAAATAACTTTTCTTGTAGATAAGAAATTATTACTGTTATAATAGTTTCGGAGGCTAGAGGTGGATGCTGCTTGAACCCGACCAGATCTTAACGGAAGCAGTCGTAAAGACAGTTTTTCAGGTTCTAGTCTCCTCGTATATATGAGCAATGATTCAAAAGTATTAGCACTTAAATATAGACCACAAAATTTTGATGATCTTATTGGTCAAGATGTGGTTGTAGAAACTATAACTAATTCAATAATAGCTAATAAAGTTCCTAATGCATATTTATTCACTGGAATAAGAGGAGTCGGAAAAACCACTATAGCAAGAATAGTTGCTAAGGCACTTAATTGTTCAAATGGAATTGAAAATAAGTGTAAAGTTAAATGTGATAATTGCGATGCTATAACTAATTCAAATCACATCGATGTTTTAGAAATGGATGCTGCAAGCAGAACTGGTGTTGATGATGTTAGAGAATTAATTGAGTTTTCTAGATATGGACCAACATCGTCAAAGTATAAGATCTTTATTATCGATGAAGTTCACATGTTAAGTAAACAAGCATTTAATGCTTTGTTGAAAACTCTTGAAGAACCCCCAGAATATCTAAAATTTATTTTTGCAACGACTGAAATCAAAAAGATTCCAGTTACAGTTATATCAAGATGTCAAAGATTTGATTTATTAAGAATTAGATCGTCTGAATTATTTAATTACATAAAAAAAATTAAGGATAAAGAGGGAGGTAAAATTACTGATGAAGCATTAAAATTAATAGTGAAAATTTCCGAAGGGTCAGTAAGAGATGCACTATCCTTATTAGATAGAGCTTTATTAACTTTAAAACCAAAAAATGAATTAGATTTAAAATCAGCACAGAAAATTTTTGGTTTTTTTGATAAATCACAATTAATCGATTTATTTGAATTTATTCTTAAAGGAGATGAGATTAAAGTTATAGAGATTTATAGAAAAATTTATGACCAAGGTGTTGAGCCAAAAATTTTTATTAATGATTTCTTAGAATTACTTTATTATTTTAAAAATATTGAATCATTAACCTTAGAAAGTACAAATTTTTCATTAAATGATCAAGAATTTCAAAAGATCAAAGATTTAAATAAAAGTCTAGATCCGAGCATATTGATTTTATTTTGGCAATTTACAATCTCGACTCTTGATGAACTTGCCATAGTTTCGAATCAACATTTATCAATGGAAATGTTTTTGTTAAGGCTGATGCATTTAAGTTCCATAAAATTACAGAAAAATACTGATATAAATTCTGTAAGTGAAAATCTTGTTATAGATAAAGAAATTAATGATCAATCAAAACCAATAGATCAAATCAAAAATATTTATCAAGAGGAAAAAAGTAAACCAGAAATTCATAAAGAAGTTAAATCAGAAAAAAAAATATTTATTAATAGTTTAGAAAAATTAATACAGACCTGTCTCGATAAAAAAGAAATTAAACTAAAATATGAGTTAGAAAAAAATGTAAATCTAGTAAAGTTCGAAAAAAATATGATTGAGATATCTTTTAATGAAAATTTAGATAAAAATTTCGTTAAAGATCTTTCTTTAAAACTTTTTGATTGGACAGGTGAAAGATGGATTATTTCATTTAGTCAATTAAAAGGCGATGTTTCAATGAGGGAGAAAAAACAAAAAATAAAAAGATCTTTAATGGATGAAGCAAAAAATTCAAAAATTTATAAAGATGTAATTAAAAATTTTCCTGATGCTGAATTAACTGATATTAATTTGAAAAGAGAGGATGAACCTAATGACTGATTTTACAAAAATTTTAGATAAAGCAAAAGAACTTGAGTCAAAAATGAAAGAAAGTCAGAAAAAAATAAAAGAAATAAAAGTTGAGGGAATTTCAGGCTCAAATTCAGTTAAAGTTATACTTGATGGGGAGGGGGAGATGCAATCAATCAAATTATCGGAGGAAATTATGAGGGAAGATAAAACTATAATTGAAGATCTTATTGTTGCCGCTCATAATAGTGCTAAGTCACAACTCAAAACAAAAACAGCTGAAGAAATTTCAAAAGCAACAGGTGGACTCGGAATACCTGGATTTAAATGGCCATTATAATAAATGCAAAATACTTCTGAGATTGAAGAACTTGTAAAATTAATATCAAAGTTACCTGGTTTAGGCCCTAAATCAGCTAAAAGAATAGTTTTAAAACTAATTAATAATAGGGATGAACTTGTAAAGCCTTTAGCAAAAACTTTAGCAGAAGTTTATAAAAATATCTCTAGATGTAAAATTTGTGGAGTCTTAAAATCATCAGCTGTTGAGTGTTCTTATGATAATTGTAAAGTTATACAGAGAAAGTATAATCAAATTTGTGTTGTTGAAAACATAGCTGATCAGTGGTCGATTGAAAATTCAAATATTTTCAAAGGATATTTTCATATTTTAGGAGGTACTATCTCCTCTGTTGGTCACAAAAAAGAGGATTTATTAATTAATTCTTTAATCGAAAGGGTAAAAAAGGATAAAATTGAGGAAATAATTTTAGCTACTAGTGCAACAGTTGAGGGCCAAACGACAGCTTTTTATATTCAGGACAGTTTATCAAATTTAGATGTAAAGATCACAAAATTAGCTCAAGGGTTGCCTGTTGGTGGAGAAATTGAAAATCTTGATGATGGCACACTTCTTTCTGCTTTTAAAAATAGATCTAAAATAAATTCTAATTCAAACTGATTTTTTTTTTAATCGATTTAAATGTAATAAAGGCTCTGTATATCCAGAAGGTTGTTCTTTTCCCTTAAAAATAAGTTCACATGCAGTTTGAAATGCTACGGACCTATCATAATCAGAGCTCATTTTAACATAATTTTGATCACTCTCATTTTGTTTATCCACAACCTTTGCCATTTCTTTCATTATTTCAATAACTTGCATTTTAGTTGTAACACCGTGATGTACCCAGTTTGCAATATGTTGTGAAGAAATTCTCAACGTTGCCCTGTCCTCCATTAACCCGACATTATTTATATCTGGCACTTTGGAGCAACCCACACCTTGATCAATCCATCTTACAACATAACCAAGTAATGTCTGGGCAGAATTTGAAATTTCTTTATTGATTTCATCAACTGACCAGTTTGGTCTATCTGCGATAGGAATAGTAAGTAAATCATCAATTTTAGCCTTATCTCTTGTAGACAATTTTTTTTGGACATCAAAAATATTTATCTCATGATAATGTAAAGCATGTAAAGCTGCTGCAGTTGGAGATGGAACCCACGCACAATTTGCACCCGCTTTAAGATGACCAGTTTTTTGATCTAACATGTCTTTCATTTTATCAGGCATAGCCCACATTCCTTTACCTATTTGTGCTTTTCCTGAAAAGCCACAAGCCAAACCTATATCAACATTGTTATTTTCATAAGCCCCAATCCATTTTGAAGATTTCATATCACCCTTTTTAATCATTGGTCCTGCCTCCATTGATGTATGCATTTCATCACCTGTACGATCAAGGAAACCTGTGTTTATGAAGAAAACTCTGTGTTTTAAGGTTCTAATACACTCTTTAAGATTAGATGAAGTTCTTCTCTCTTCATCCATAATTCCAATTTTGCATGTGTATTTTTTTAATTTTAATACCTCTTCAACTTTAGTAAAAATTTCATTGGTAAACGCTGTTTCGTCTGGACCATGCATCTTTGGTTTTACAATATATATTGAACCAGCTCTTGAATTACCTTTTTTTTTCTTATCATGAAGAGCTGCTGCAGTTGTTATAAAAGCATCCATTAATCCCTCTGGAACTTCACTTCCATCTTTCAATATTATTGAGGGATTAGTCATCAAATGACCAACATTTCTAATTAATAAAAGACTTCTACCGTGCAATTTTAATCCTTTTCCCTCTTTTGAAATATAACTTCTGTTTGGATTAAGTTTTCTCTCCAATGTTTTTCCCTCTTTCTCAAATCTTGTTACGAGATCTCCTTTCATTAATCCAAGCCAATTTCTATAACAAATCACTTTATCTTCAGCATCTACTGCAGCAACACTGTCTTCATTATCACATATTGTAGATACTGCAGATTCCAATATTATGTCACTTATGCCTGCATGATCCTGTTGAGCGCTAAATGCTCTTGGATTTTTTAATATTTCAATATGAAGATTATTATTTTTTAATATTATTGCTGACGGGTTATCTGCTTCACCTCGATGACCAACAAATTTATTTTCATCTTTTAGAGTTGTTACATCAACACCTTTTAAAATTTTTAATTCTTTATTTTGAATTGCTATTCCTGTTATTTTTCTCCAGCTAAAATCTTTTAAAGTAAAATATTTATCCAAAAATTCTCTACCATACTTAATTACAATCTCTCCTCGTTCTGGATCATATCTTTCTGAAGTACTATCTTCAGATGCTTCGATGACATCAGTTCCATATAAACTATCGTATAAACTCATCCATCTTGCGTTAGCAGCATTCAAAGCGTAACGTGCATTCATAATTGGCACAACTAATTGAGGCCCAGCTATTGTAGCAATTTCCTCATCGATATCACTTGTTTCAATTTTAAAATCTGGACCTTCATCTTTTAAGTAACCAATTTCTTTTAAAAAATTTTTGTATTCTTTAATTTGAATATTTTTTCCTTTGTTATCAATATGCCATTTATCAATTTTTTTTTGCAGTGTTTCTCTAAAATCAATTAGTTCTTTATTTTTAGGAGCTAATTCATGAACCGCTTTATCAAAATCTTTCCAAAATTTTTCAGGAGAAATGTCAGTACCATTAAATAACTCATTATTAACAAAAAGTAATAATTCCTCTGATACTTTAAGATTATTAACAGAATGATATTTTGATGTCATGGAGGAATATTTAAACTCTAGCTTATTTAAGTCAATTACATAATAGTAACAAAGACATTTTATTGTCATTTTTCTTATATAAGTATAATTATATAAAGATGAAGAATTATTTAAATTTTGAAACAGATATTAAAAATCTTGAAAATGAGTTAGAGAAATTAAAAGATCCTTTTAATCAAGAAGGTTTATCAGAAGTTGATATAAAAAAAATTTCTAAAACCCAGGAAGAAATCGATGAGAAACTTAAAAATATTTATAATAATTTAGATCCTTGGCAAATCACATTGGTTGCAAGGCACGAGGATAGACCTAAATCAAAGTTTTTTATTGATAACTTGTTTGAGGACTTTATCTCATTAGAAGGTGATAGATATTATGGAGAAGACAAATCGGTTATTACTGGTTTTGCAAAATTTAATGGTCGATCAGTATTAGTAATTGGTCAAGAGAAGGGAGAAAACTTAGAAACTAGAATTGAGAGAAACTTTGGCATGATGAGACCAGAGGGTTATAGAAAAACTATTAGGTTAATGGAACTAGCAGACAAGTTTAATATTCCTATTATATCTTTTATAGATACTCCAGGCGCATACCCAGGAGTGGGGGCAGAGGAGAGAGGACAAGCAGAGGCAATCGCAAAGTCAATCGAGTGTTGTATGAAACTTAAGGTTCCAACTTTAGCTATAGTAATAGGAGAAGGTGGTTCAGGTGGAGCCATAGCTCTTGCATCTTCAAATAAAGTTTTGATGCTTGAGAATGCAATTTATTCAGTAATCTCACCTGAGGGATGTGCAACAATATTGTGGAGAGATCCAAAAAAAATGCTTGATGCTGCAAAAGCAATGAAACTGTCTGCTAAAGACTTATTAGAGCTAAATATTATTGATGAAATAATTCCAGAACCTTTAGGTGGCGCTCATAGAGACAGAGATATGATTCTTGAAAATATAAGGAATTCTATTTCTCAAAATTTAGATTTTTTTAAAACTTTAACAGCTGAGGAAATTCTTAATCATCGAAAAGATAAATTCTTAAAGATTGGAAGAAGCAAAGGATTTATATCTAGTCCTGAAAGTCTAAGTGCAATTCAAACATCTGGATTAGATTTTAAAGAAATAATTAAATCTAAAAAAAATATTGTAATTGCTGTAGCAACATTAGTTATTGTAGCTGCACTTACTTTATTAATTCTATAAAGCTCCACAACATTTCTTAAATTTTTTACCAGACCCACATGGACAAGGATCATTTCTACTTGTTTTTTTACCAAGGTTTCTAAATTTTTCTTTTAATTGTCTCTGGTTTATTTTTTCAGTTGGTTCATTATAAACTTTAAGATTCATCAATATTTTTACATAATCCAATTTTAATTTGTCCAGTAAATTCGAGAATAAATCAAATGCCTCTTTCTTATATTCTATAAGAGGATCCCTTTGTCCATATGATCTAAGACCCACAACCTGTCTTAATTGTTCTAAGTATTGGATGTGTGATTTCCAGTTAAAATCAATGGATTGTAAGAGAATTCTTTTTTCTATTTCTTTTGATTGATTTACCCCAAGAATTTTAGATCTCTCTTCTCTAGCAAATTTGAATTTTTCAAAAATTTTTTCTCTTAGCTTTGTGTCACTTAAAGACATTAATTCATTATATTCGTCATCGTTTAGACTTTTTCCAAAAATAGTCTTTAATCTATTGTTAAACTCATTATTTTTAGGATTTGATAACTTTTGAATTTTTAGGCTTATCAAGTTTTCAACTATTTCTGATAAAAAATTATCTGAATAATCAAAAATTTTTTCACTATCCATAGCATCTTTTCTTTGAGAAAATATTACTTGCCTTTGATCATTTAAAACATTGTCAAATTTTATGAGAGTTTTTCTAATATCAAAATTTCGTGCCTCTACTTTTTGTTGTGCTCTCTCTAAAGCCTTATTTATCCAAGGATGGTCTATACTTTCACCATCCTTGAGACCGAGTTTTTGAAGAATATTATTCATTGACTCAGATCCAAAAATTCTCATGAGGTCATCCTCTAAGCTTACATAAAAAATAGAACTTCCTTCGTCTCCTTGTCTGCCCGATCTTCCTCTTGCTTGATTATCTACTCTTCTGGACTCCATTCTTTCAGTACCGATAACAAATAAACCACCTAAAGATTTGATATAATCTTTATTTTTTTTGAGTTGATCGTCCTGGATCGATCCTTTTTTTCCTCCGAGTTGAATATCTACACCTCTACCAGAGATACTTGTAGTAATTATTACTGAATTAGCTTTACCAGCATTAGCAATAATCTCTGCTTCATTTTCATGATTTTTAGCATTTAATACTATGTGTCCAATTTTTTTCTGTTTAAGTAATTTGGAATATATCTCGGATTTACTCACACTAGATGTGAAGACTAAAAGAGGCTGACCGATTTCATGACATTCTCTAATTTTTTTAATGATCGCATTATTTTTTTCTACTTCAGTTCGAAAAATTTGATCATTGAAATCTTTCCTTATCATCTCTTTATTAGTTGGAATTACAATTACATTCAGATTGTAGATTTCAAAAAACTCCTCCGACTCTGTGGCCGCTGTTCCTGTACATCCAGATATCTTCTTATAAAGTTTAAAATAATTCTGGTAAGTAATAGACGCTAAAGTTTGATTTTCAGCCTGTATTTCAATTTTTTCTTTAGCTTCAATAGCTTGGTGAAGACCATCACCAAATCTTCTGCCCTCTAATATTCGACCAGTTAATTCATCCACAATTTTGATACTGTTATCTTTAACAAGGTAATCTTTGTCTTTTTTGAATAAATGATTTGCTTTTAAAGCCTGGTTAACAAAATGAACTAAATCAAGATTTTCTGGATCATAAAAATTATTATTTTTTAAAACTCCTGCACTAGAGAATAAACTTTCAATATGGTTAATGCCTTCATTGGTTAATAAAATATTCCTCTCTTTTTCATCAACCTCGAAATCATTTTTATTCAGAAGCTTTATTACTTTGTCTACAGCAACATATTGATTAGTTTTATCTTCTGCAGCCCCTGAAATTACCAAAGGAGTTCTTGCCTCATCAATTAGACAGGAGTCTATTTCATCAACTATTGCAAAATGGTGTCCTCTTTGAACCATTTCCTCTTTTGAGTATTTCATGTTATCTCGAAGATAATCAAATCCTAATTCACTGTTCGTTGCGTAAGTAATATCGCAATCATAATTTTTCTTTCTTTCTTCATCGTTTTGATCATTATTTATATAGCCTGACTTCAGGCCTAAAAAACTAAAAATTTTACCCATCTCTAACGAGTCTCTTTTCGCCAAATAATCATTTACTGTCACAATATGAACTCCTTTTTCCTCCAAAGCATTTAAATATGCTGCTAAAGCAATTGTAAGAGTTTTACCCTCTCCAGTTCTCATTTCTGCTATTTTATTTTCATGCAGAACCACTCCGCCTATTATTTGAACATCGAAATGCCTCTCACCTCTTGACCTTAAAGAGGCTTCTCTTACTAGTGCAAAAGCTTCAGGTAGAATTTTGTCAAAAGAAGTTCCTTTTTGAATTTCCTCTTTTAATTTATTAGTTTTCTCAGGAAACTCTTTATCATTAAGTTTTTTTATATTTTCTTCTAATAGATTGATTTGGTCTACTATTTTGCCAATCCTATCCAGCTCTTTTTTATTGCCAGATTTAATAAATTTAGAAATAAAGTTTAGAGGATTTAACATTAGTTTTTGATATACATTTTAATTACAACTTTTAATATAGTGATTTAATTTAAATTTTAAATATCATGGGAATCAATTTATCAAATTTTTTAGCCTCAAAATCACACGATCGAAAAATGGGGCAATATCAAGACCTTGATCACCTAGACGGTTTAGCAGTATCTTCAGTTAGTGCAAATTTATACAATTCTAAAAGGGATGATCTTGCAATGTTCTATTTTCGTGACGGTGCAAATTTTGCATCACTTTATACCCAGTCTAAAATTTTGTCTGAAAATATTAAATGGAATTTAAGTCAAAAAACTCAAAAGATTTTTTCACTTGTGGTCAATACTAGAAATGCAAATTCATTCACAGGTGAGCATGGTTATAAAAGCATGCAACATCTTGCAGATTTAATTTCGAAACAATTAACAGAAAAACAAAAAGAAGATGAAAATGATCCTAAAATAATTAAACCAAAGAATCTTATTTTTGGATGCACTGGAACAATTGGAGAAAAATTTCCTGAAGAAAAAATTAAGTTAAAAATTCCAGAATTAATAAAAAATATTAAATATACTCAAAATAAATATATTTGGATGAAAGTTGCTCTGTCAATAATGACAACTGATACACAGCCCAAAATAGCTATGGAAGAATGCAAAATTGGAAATACAACTGTAAAGATTTATGGGGTAGCAAAAGGTTCTGGTATGATACAACCAAATATGGCAACTACATTAGCTTATGTTTTCACCGATGCTGATATTTCTAATGATGTATTAAAAAAGTTACTTAAAAAAAATATTGAGAATACTTTTAATGCAATTTCGTGTGATAGCGATACTAGTACTAATGACATGATTTCAATTTTCTCTACAGGAAAAGCAAAGAATACTTTAATAAAGACAATTAATGATAAAAAGATTAAGTCATTTGATGAGGCTCTGAACAGTCTATTGTTAAATTTAGCGAAAAGAGTAGTGGCTGATGGAGAGGGAGCTTCAAAATTTGTAACAATAAACGTATTAAACTCTAAATCAGAGCAGGATGCAAAAAAAATTGGTTTTTCAATTGCCAATTCTCCATTAGTAAAAACTGCAATAGCAGGCGAAGATCCAAATTGGGGTAGAATAATCATGGCAATTGGAAAATCTGACGTAGATATAAATTTAAATAAGTTATCAATAAAATTTGGTGATTTGTTAATTGTAAGTAAAGGAAAAATTCATAATCAATATAATGAGAATGAAGCTGCAAAATATATGAAGGGCTTAGATATTAATATTAGTGTTGATATTGGAAATGGAAAAAAAAGTTTTACCGTTTATACTATGGATTTAACCAATGAATATATCAAAATTAATTCAGACTACAGAAGTTAGCCATGTTGAAATTTTGTATAATAGTAATTAAATAAACTATCATGATCAAATATAATTTAATATGCAATAAATGCGAACTATCATTTGATAGCTGGTTTGCATCTTCAAAAGAATACGATAAGCTTAAAAAGAAAAAGTTGATCAATTGTCACGGTTGTGGATCTCTAAATGTAGAAAAAAATCTGATGGCACCGAAGTTAATAAGTAAAAAATTCGAACATAAAAACGAAAAAAAAGATCTTATAAAATATAAAAAAATAAAAAAAACTATTAATGAATATCAAAAATTTATTAAGAAAAACTTTGATTATGTTGGTGAAAACTTTGCTTATGAGGCAAGATCAATACATTATAACAATAAGAAAATAAATAAAGGCATTTATGGAACTGCTTCAACACAGGATTTAAAAGAACTTAAAGAAGAGGGTATTAACGCTCAGACAATCCCATGGTTTAAAAAAGAAAACAATTAATTTTTAATGAATTTGGCAATATAATTTACAGACTTATCACTTCCTACGCTCCATTTATTCTTTAATAAATTAAAATTAATTCCATCTACCTTATCTAATCTAAGATCATTTTTTTCAAGTATTGAAATTAACTCCTCAGGTTTTATAAACTTTTCCCATTCATGTGTCCCTATCGGAAGCCAGCGTAAAACATATTCAGCTCCTAATATTGCAAAAATATAAGATTTTAATGTTTTATTTAAAGTTGCAACAAACATCAGTCCATTTTTTTTTAATAGTTTAGAGCAGGATTTTAAAAAAAAATTCACATCTTCTACATGCTCTACAATTTCCATATTTAAAATAACGTCGAATTTATCTTTTGTGTTAAATTTTTCAGGCGATGAGCAGAAATAATCTATTTGAAGATTATTTTTTTTTGAATGAAGTTTTGCAACCTTAATATTCTTATCAGATGCATCAATGCCAGTCACCTTAGCACCCAACCTACTCATTGGCTCTGATAATAAGCCTCCCCCACATCCTATGTCTAGAATTTTGATACCTTTAAGGGGAGACCTATTATAATCAAGTTTGAATGTCTTAATAATATTTTCTTTTATGTATAAAATTCTTATTGGGTTAAATTTATGTAATGGTTTAAATTTACCTTCAGGATTCCACCATTCTTCAGCAATTTTAGAAAATTTTTCTATTTCTTTTTTATTTATTGTGTTATTTTTCATTTAAAGTTGACTTTATATTCAACATGTATTTATTCAATATTTTTTAAATTTAGAAGCATATTTTATCATGAAAATTGTCGTATTAAAATTTGGAGGTACATCAGTTGGCACTATTAAAAAGATAAAGAGAGTTGCTAAAATAATTATTGATTACAGAAAAAAAAACTACAAGGTTATTGTGGTTTCTTCAGCTATGAGTGGTGTGACAAATCAGTTAATAAAAAAATCACTTGAAATTAGTGATAGTTTTTCAGAGTCAGAACACGATGTGTTGGTTTCTTCAGGTGAGCAAGTCGCATGTTCTTTAATAGCTGGGCGATTAATTCATGAAGGTTATGAGTCTAGATCTTGGTTATCTTGGCAAATTCCAATTTTGACTAAAGGAAAATATAAAAACTCGAGGATCAATCAAATCAATAAAAGAAATATTATAAAATATTTGAGAAAAGGTGGCATACCAATAGTCACTGGATTTCAGGGACTGAATGATGAAAACAGAATTACTACCATTGGAAGAGGCGGATCTGACGCAAGTGCAATCATGATCGCTAAGTTTTTTAAAGCTGAGAGATGTATAATATATACTGATGTAGAGGGAGTGTACACAACTGATCCTAACAAAATGCAAAATGCAAAAAAAATAAAAGTAATTTCATACGAGGAAATGTTGGAAATGGCATCGCTTGGTGCGAAAGTTATGCAGCCAGTTTCAATACAAGATGCACGATTAAATAGAATTAACATAGAGGTTAGATCCTCTTTTTCTAAAAAACCAGGGACACTGATCACAAAAAGGTCTAATATATTCAATAATAAAATTGTTACAGGTATTTCGTCAACTCAAAACGATTCAAAAGTTTCTCTTATAGGAGTGAGGGATAAACCTGGTGTTGCTGCGGCAATTTTTAAACCATTATCTAGAAATTTAATAAATGTCGATATGGTTGTGCAAAATATTTCAGCGAATGGCAAAGAAACAGATTTGACTTTTACAATTAAAACAGATGACTTGAATAAAACAAGAAAAATTATTCAACAAAACAAAACTATTAATTACAGAAAATTACTTTTTGAAAAGGAGGTATCAAAAATTTCAGTGATCGGAGTTGGCATGATAACTACTCCAGGAGTTACTTTTAGAATGTTTCAATCACTTGCAAACAAAAAGATAAATATTAAAGTAATCTCAACTTCTGAGATCAAAATTTCAGTTTTAATTGATAAAAAGAATACACAAAAAGCTTTGATTGCACTACATAAAGAATTTAATTTAGATCAAAAAAAATGAGCATACGACCATTTAGAGATATAAAAAGACGAAAAACTAAAGAGATTAAGGTTGGCAAAGTAAAAGTTGGAGGGAGTAATCCAATATCAGTTCAATCCATGACAAATACTCTTACAACAGATGTAAAAGCTACAATTAATCAAATTAATGAAATTAGCTCAGAGGGAGCCGATATAGTAAGAGTTTCTTGTCCTGACGAATCATCATCAAAAGCATTAAAAGAAATAATCAAACATGTTGATGTACCTATAGTTGCTGATATTCATTTCCATTATAAAAGAGCAATCGAAGCTGCTGAAAGTGGTGCAAGTTGTTTAAGAATAAATCCTGGAAATATTGGAAGTAAGGATAAAATCAAAGAAGTTGTCAAAGCTGCAGTTGATAATAATTGCTCAATAAGAGTTGGTGTTAACGCTGGATCTTTAGAAAAAGATATACTGGAAAAATATAGAGAACCTTGTCCAGAAGCATTAGTTGAGAGTGCTTTAAGAAATATCAAGATACTTGAGGACGAGAATTTTCAAAATTTAAAGATAAGTGTAAAGTCATCAGATGTTTTTTTATCAATTGAAGCATATAGACAATTATCAAAATCGACAGATTATCCGCTGCATTTAGGGATTACAGAGGCTGGAGGTTTCATACCAGGAAGTGTAAAATCCTCTGTTGGTCTAGGAACATTGCTTTTAGAGGGAATTGGCGACACTATTAGAATTTCTTTATCAGATAATCCTGTTGAGGAAGTCAAAATTGGAAATGAAATATTAAAATCTTTAAATTTAAGAGAGAGGGGAGTCAAAATAATTTCTTGTCCTTCGTGTGCAAGACAAGGCTTTGAAGTTATTGAAACTGTAAAAATTTTGGAAAAAAAACTTTCTCATATAAAAACTCCAATTACATTATCTGTAATTGGCTGTGTAGTTAATGGTCCTGGAGAAGCCGCTTTAACAGATGTAGGAATAACTGGAGGTAAAAAAGGAAATAATATGCTCTATTTATCTGGAGTGCAATCTAAAAAAGTTTCTACAAGCGATATGATTGATAAGGTGGTGAGTGAGGTTGAAAAAAAAGCTTCCGAAATAAAGAATTCAAAATGATACCATTAAAAACAGTTAACGATTTAATTAATAAACATGCATCACTAGAAAAAGAACTATCCTCTGCAGAAATTGACAAAAATTTATTTGCTGAAAAATCTAAAGAATACGCGGAGCTGAATGAAATTATTAAGACTGCAAAATTTTATATCTCTTATGAAAAAAATAAAAAGGAAATTCAAACAATTTTAGAGGACAAAAATTCAGATGAAGACATGATTAAAATGGCTGAAACAGAATTGATTGATTTAGAAACTCAAAACGAGAAACATGAAAAAAAATTGAAATTATTTCTATTACCTAAGGATGAGGCGGATAAAAAAAATGCAATAATTGAAATTAGGGCTGGAACAGGCGGTTTAGAAGCTAGTTTATTTGCTTCAGATCTTTTTAAGATGTATGAAAAAGTAAGTAGTAAAAAAAAATGGAGACTTGATTTAATTTCAATATCTAGAAGCGAGGCTGGTGGTTTAAAAGAAGTAGTTGCATCTATAAAAGGAAATAATATTTATTCTACTTTAAAGTATGAGAGTGGCGTTCATAGAGTACAAAGAGTACCAGATACAGAAACACAGGGTAGAGTTCATACATCTGCTGCAACAGTTGCAGTTTTACCAGAGGCTGAAGAGGTTGATTTAAAGATAAATGAAAGTGATCTTAGAATTGATGTTTTTAGAGCTGGAGGTCCAGGAGGACAATCTGTAAACACCACTGACAGTGCGGTTAGAATTACTCATGTACCAACTGGAATATCCGTTTCTCAGCAAGATGAAAAATCTCAGCACAAGAATAAAGCTAAAGGAATGAAAATTTTAAGATCTAGATTGTATGAACTTGAAAGGTCTAGAATTGAAAACGAAAGATCAAAAGATAGGAAAAGCAAAATAGGTTCAGGTGATAGATCAGAAAGAATAAGAACTTACAATTTTCCACAAGGAAGGGTTACTGATCATAGAATAAATTTAACACTCCATAAGCTTGAGGAATTTTTAGAAGGTGAAGTGTTTGATGAAATGATTGAGGCATTAACTCTTCAAGCGCAAGAGGAAAGTTTAAATATTTTAAACTAATGAATATTGAAATTGCAATTAAAGAAGCTTATAAAGAATTAAAGAATAATCAGATAGAATCAGCTTTACTGGACAGCGAATTATTACTTTCTTCTGTAATTAAAAAAGATAGAAAGTTTATTTTGCTAAATTTTGATAAAGAACTTGATCAAAATGATCAAGATAAATTTAGGGATTTAATTTTAAAAAGATCAAGAGGAAAACCACTAGCATACTTGACTGGCACTAAGTCCTTTTGGAAATATAATTTTAAAGTAAATGAAAAAGTTTTAATTCCTAGACCAGATACAGAAATAATAATAGAACAAGTTTTAAAAATTTATGAAAATAAGGACTATCTCAATTTTTTGGAGATTGGAGTTGGTTCAGGATGTATAGCTCTTTCAATACTAAAAGAAAAAAAGTCTTTTTTTGGAACTGGTGTGGATTTAAGTCAGGAATGTATTGAAATTTGCAGATATAATGCAAAAAAACTTGGTGTAAATAACAGAATTAAATTAATTAAATCAGATGTTGACAATTTAATTTTTCGCAAATATGATTTAATTGTTTCTAATCCTCCTTACATTAAAAAGTTTGATTTGAAAAAACTAAACAGGGAAGTGATTGATTATGAGCCAAAAATGGCTTTAGATGGTGGTTTAGAAGGTTTATCAGTTTTCAGAAAAGTAATTAAAAAGTCATCTGAGTTGATAAAAACACATGGCAAACTAATTTTAGAAATAGGGCATGATCAAAAAGAATTAGTGAAAAAAATGTTAAAGGAAAATAATTTTTACATTAATAGGACTTTAAAAGATCTAGCTAAAAATGATCGATGCATAATTAGTACAAAAAAATAAATTTTATGGTTACATTCAGAAATAATAATAATGTTAGAAGGAATAATTTCAGAAGGAATGATAGAAGTTTTAAATCAAATTTAGATAGACCTAAGTACGGTTCT
>CACCJO010000002.1 GCA_902546375.1 uncultured Pelagibacteraceae bacterium | reverse complement strand
TTCAATTTTTATGTTCATATTCATATTTGACATTTTAAAATTAAGATTTTCATTAAAATTTTTTGGGTTAGAAAGCTCTTCCATCGGAAAAATTGCTAAATTTTTTAGAAAGTTAAATCTTGTATTTTTTACTAACAGGTATTTTTGATTTTTTTTATAAACTTTAAGAATAAAATATTTTTCTTTATTCTTTTTTGTAATTTTAGCTAAATCAAAATCTTTCTTCTTATAAGATTTGCAATTTTTTGAGATAGGACACTTACTACATTCAGGATTTTTTGGTTTGCATATCATTGCTCCTAATTCCATTAAAGCTTGAGCATAATCGCTTGCTCTTGATGAAATTCCAAAAATAGATTTTTTTTCTATTAGATTTTCTTTTTGTATTTCCTTATCTTTTTTTAAATAAAGATATCTTTTTAAAACCCTTTCAATGTTTCCATCTAAAGGAATATAGGATTTATTAAAGGCAATAGCTAAAATTGCATTAGCAGTGTAATTGCCGATACCAGGTAAAGATATTAAATCCTCATAATTATTTGGAATTTCTCCATGATATTTACTAATTATGATTTTAGCAGTTTTTTTTAGATTTCTTACTCTCGAATAATATCCAAGACCCTCCCAAAGTTTTATCAATTCTCTATCTGGCATTTTTGAAAGTTTTTTAAGATTTGGAATTTTATTTATAAATCTATTAAAATAAGGAATTACAGTCACAACTTGTGTCTGCTGCAACATGAATTCACTTACCAATGTATAATAATGTTTTTTTGATTGTGAAACATTTTTTCGCCACGGTAATTTTCTCTTATTTAAATCATACCAATTAAGAATTTTTTTTGTTATTATTTGATCTTTCATATGCAATTCAAAAAATATACTAAGCAGAGAAATAGCATTCAAGGCTTAAGATCCTTTAAAGACACTTTGCCAAAAAATATCAAAAAAGTCATCAATAAGAAAGGGCACGTGTACTCTGAAACTATCAATAATTGGAAATATATTGTTGGAGAAAATTTATTTAAAGTTTGCTACCCCAAGTCTTTTAAAAATTCTAATAAGTTAGGTGTTAGCACTTTGTTAATTAACGTTAAAAGGGGGCATGAAGTTGAACTGGAATATTCAAGAAAAGATATATTAGAAAAATTAAATAATTTATTTGGTTATTCTGTTGTTGAAAAAATTAAACTAGCAAGTTTTGATGATGAAAAAATTAACCCCTCTACAAATGATGAAAGCTCCTATAATGTGACAAATCATGATTATCAAAAAAAGATAAATAGTGTTAAAAATGAAAAAATAAAGAAATCTTTAATAAAGTTATCAAAAGTGTTTAAAACAAAATGAAAAAAATATTTTTAATATTATTCTTGTTTTTTGGGTCGATAAGTATTTTAAATGCTGAAGGAAATAGAATCATAGCAGGAAATAAGGATGCGAAGATTACAATAATCGCTTATGAATCTTTAACATGTAGTCATTGCGCAGATTTTCATAAAAACGTATATCCTCAACTCAAAAAAGATTATATCGATACTGGTTTAGTCAAAATTGAATTTAGACACTTTCCTCTAGATGTAGCCGCTTTTAATGCATCAAAAATTTCTCAATGTAAAAGTAATGAAAGTTTGAAAATTTTAAATAGCCTTTATTCAAATCAACAAGCATGGGTCAGAGGGAAAAATGTGGAGGAAATTAATGATAATTTAAAAACATTCATTAAAAATCAAGGCTTCGATTTAGATTTTGAAAAATGTATAAATGATAAAAAAATAGAGGATTATGTGTTAAACGATCGAATCGAAGGTACTAAAAAATTTAAGGTTAATGCTACTCCTACGATTATTATTAATAACAAAAAGTTTGAGAAACCCCTTAATTATAAAAATTTAAAAAAATCGCTGGAAAAACTGATATAAACTCCTAATGGAGTTTAAAAAAATCCAATTGAACGGATTTAAATCTTTCGCTGATAAAACTAATTTCTTAATTGAAAATGGTTTAACTGGGATAGTTGGTCCTAATGGATGTGGAAAATCAAATATTGTTGAGTCCTTAAGATGGGTCATGGGAGAAACATCAGCAAAAAGTATGCGAGGATCAGGAATGGAGGATGTAATATTTTCTGGAACATCTAACAAAGCATCCAAGAACATTGCAGAAGTGTCTGTTACTGTAACTAATGAAAAAAATGAGGGGCCAATTCAATATAGAGAATTGGATGAAGTAAACGTAAGAAGAAAAATAGAAAAAGATAAAGGCTCAAAATTTTATATAAATGATAAGGAAGTCAGAGCCCGTGATGCTCAAATGTTTTTTGCAGATTTATCAACTGGAGCACATTCTCCATCGATGATAAGCCAAGGTCGTATAGGTGCAATCGTTACAGCTAAACCAGCCGATAGAAGGGCAATCTTAGAAGAAGCTGCAGGAATTTCAGGATTACATGTAAGAAGGCATGAAGCTGAATTACGACTAAACGCTGCAGAAAATAATCTTAAAAGAGCGGATGAATTAAGGCGCCAACAAGAAAGGCAACTTGTTAATCTTCAAAAACAAGCTGAAGAGGCAGCAAGATATAAAAATATGTCTGAAGAAATAAAAAAGATAGAAGCAGGCTTATATTATTTAAAATTATTAGAAATTGATAAAGAAATAAAAATAGAAAATGAGATTAATGTTGAAGCAGAGACTGAAGTAACAGACTTTAATAATAAGATCGCAGATCTTGAAAATTTAATAAAGACTGAAACTGAAAAAGTCACACCATTAAGGGAAAAGAATATTGAAAACTTATCTAAAATACAGAGACTTAATCTTGAGCTACAAAGTCTGGACGAAGAAAACACAAGGATACAAGATGAAATTGAAAATATAAAAAAAACACTTCAAACATTTGAGGAAGATATCGGTAGAGAAAAAGGAATAGTAATCGATGCGAACTCAAATGAAAAAAGATTAAAAGAAGAAAAAAATGAGTTAATAGAAATTGACTCCAAATATTATGAAACTGAAAAACAGTCTGATAATGATTTAAACACCTCTAAAGATAAATTACAAAGTGAAATTGAAAAAGTTAAAGAACTTATTAATTCACAAAAAAATCAAGAAGCTATTTCAGCACTTGATAATTGTAAGCTGTTGATTGAAGCATATGCTGGGAGTTATAGTAAAAATGAAAATATAAAAAAAGAGTCTGTAAAGAGAAACGAAAGAATTAAAGTAATTGATACAGAGATAGAAAGTTGGAAAAACCTATTATCAAATTCTGAAAAAATGGTTTCCCAGCTTACCGAAAGAAGAAGTAAATTGAATGATCAATTAAGTAAATTAGACAATCAACCAAAATTACAGGCAGAAAAAAAAGGTCAAATAACTGAGGGGTTAAGAATTTCTGAAGAGGAAAAAAAAGAAAATGAAGAAATTATTAATTCAACAGATGAAAAAATAGAAAATTTAAGATTACAATTGAATGAAATCCAAGAGCAATCAATTCAGATAAGAGAGAGAAAAGCAAGTTCGGGTGCAACAGTTGAGGGATTAAAAAAAAGAAAAAATGATTTAATTGATAGAATTAATTCCGAATTAAATTTATCTGAGGAAAATATTTTAGAAAATTCAAATCTTTTCGGAGTTGAGGAACTACCCGATGCTGTAAATCAAGAGGACTTGCTAGACAAAAAAAAACAAGAAAGAGAAAAACTAGGCTCGGTGAACTTAAAAGCAGATGAAGAAACAAATAAGTATGAAACTGAAATTAAAAAAATGGAGAGCGATAGGGTCGATTTAGTTACAGCAATACTAAAATTAAAAGAAAGTATCAATGAGCTTAATCAAAAAGGAAGAGAAAGATTAATTGAGGCTTTTGATAAAGTTGATAGAAAATTTAACGAAGTTTACACAAAACTATTTAATGGTGGAAGCGCCAAACTTGAATTAGTAGATGCTGATGATCCACTAGAGGCAGGACTAGAGATGTTGGTGAGTCCTCCTGGTAAGCGTCTCCAATCAATAACTTTATTATCAGGTGGAGAACAAGCGCTTACTGCGCTTTCGTTAATTTTTGCTGTTTTCTTAACTAATCCATCTCCAATTTGTGTATTAGATGAAGTAGATGCACCTCTTGATGATGCGAATGTTACAAGATTTTGTAATTTGCTTGATGAACTTACAAAAATTACTGACACGAAATTTATAATTGTTACCCACCATGCTTTAACAATGTCTAAAATGAACAGACTATATGGAGTTACAATGCCCGAGAAAGGTATTAGTCAACTTGTAGCTGTTGATCTTCAAAAAGCAGAAAGTATGGTTGCCTAATTAAGCTGATTTCAAATGTCCAAAGATCCATTTAAAACTCGCTTAGAAATTGCAAAAAAAAAGGTTTTTGATAAAGAAAATAAGAAAAAAAATAACCCCTCTCCAATTGGTAATGCTTTTAAACTAAGCACTGAGCTAGTTTCTGCAGTAGTTGTAGGGACAATTATTGGGTTTATTTTAGACAAGACCTTTGGTACTAAACCCTGGTTAATTTTAATATTTTTTTTTGTAGGTGTAATCGCAGGAATAATGAATGTAATTAAATCTGCAAAGAAAATGCAAAAATAGATCGAAAAATATATGGCTGCAAATCCAATGACACAATTCGAAGTCTATAGAATTGGTCCTGAAATTAAAGTAGGTGCTTTTGATATTTCATTTACAAACGCTAGTTTGTTTATGGTCATAAGTTCGCTAGCTATTTTGATTATATTTAATCTCGGATCAAAAAAAAATTCATTGCTACCAAACAAAATTCAGTTGTTAGCTGAATTAAGTTATACATTTGTTTCAAAAATGATTAGTGATACGGCAGGCTCTAAAGCTAAGCCTTATTTTTCTTTTATATTCTCTTTATTTATGTTTGTCCTTTTTTGTAACATGTTTGGCATGATTCCTTACACCTTTACAGTCACAAGTCATATTATTGTTACTTTTGTGTTAGCGGCTTTTATTTTTATCGGTGTAACAATAATTGGTTTTATAAAACACGGTTTGGGCTACCTAAAATTATTTGTACCGAGTGGGGTTCCTATAGTGCTATTACCATTAATTGTAGTTATTGAGATTATCTCATATTTAAGTAGACCTATTAGTTTATCCGTCAGACTCTTTGCTAACATGATGGCGGGTCACACAATGATGAAAGTATTCGGAGGCTTTGTAATAAGCCTTGGGGTAGTCGGTGGATGGCTTCCACTGAGTTTTTCGGTTGCTTTAACTGGCCTGGAGATATTAGTTGCTTTTCTTCAAGCATATGTTTTTGCAATTTTAACCTGCATCTATTTGAATGATGCATTAAACTTACACCATTAATTAACAGAGGAGGATATAATGGAATTAGAAGCAGCAAAAATGATCGGAGCAGGTTTAGCGGCTATTGCCCTAGCTGGTGCCGGTGTTGGTATAGGTATAATTTTTGGTAATTACCTATCAGGTGCGATGAGAAACCCATCCGCGGCTCAGAAACAGTTTCCTAATTTGCTTTTAGGGTTTGCCCTAGCAGAAGCAACTGGGTTGTTTGGATTGGTTGTAGCGTTAATCATTCTTTTTGCATTTTAAATAGATGGTTAAAAAAATATTTTTTCAGTTAATATTTTTCAATCTCTTTTTTTTAAAAGAGGTTTTTGCAGCTGAAAGTGGAGGTATGCCTCAATTAAATCCAGAATTTTGGATTTCACAAATTTTTTGGTTAACACTTACTTTTGGTATTCTGTACATTGTATTATCTAAACTAATACTACCTAAGATAAGTGCAAACCTTGAATTAAGAAAATCACAAATACAAGAAAATATTGAGGCAGCAGAAAAACAGAGAGAAAGTAGTGAAGCCAAGCTTAAAGAGTACGATGATATTATTTCAAAAAGTAAATTGGAAGCTAATAACATTTTTAAAGAAGCTAGAGAAAATGTGCTCAAAGAAATAAATACAAAAAAGGAAACTTTAGATAAACAAATTGATGAGGAAATCAAGAAAGTTGAGCAAGAGATAAATTTACTAAGAAAAGGTGCTTCGGAGAAAATTAATAAAATTGCAATCGAAACTACTTCAGAGTTACTAGTGAAATTAATCGGTACGGAAGTTAATAATAGTAGTATTTCTGCAATCGTTGATGATTTATCTAAAAGAAACGGGGATAAATATTATGGCAATTGATGCAACATTTTGGGTAGCTGTATCGTTTATTATTTTCTTTGGAGGCTTAATATATCTTAAGGTTCCACAAAAAATAAATGAAATACTAAACAAATTAATTTCAGATATCAAAAATGAGATTGATGAAAGTGAAAAGCTTAGAACAGAAGCTAAAACTTTACTAGATAATGCTCAAAAAAAACTCGATACAGCTCAATCAGTTAGTAAGGAAATATTAGCACAAGCGAAAAAAGACAGTGATAATCTTATAATTGAATTAAACGATAAATTTCATAAATCTTCAGAAATTAAAAAAAATTCAACAGAAAATAAGATCAATCAAATGAAAGACGCGGCAATAAAAGAAATAAAAGATGCTTCAATTAAAGTTGCGGTTGACTCAGTTAAAAAGATAATTACAACATCGGTTGATAAGTCCAAGCTTGATAACTTGTTTCAAAAAAATTTAGATGAAACAAAAGAAGAGTTAAAAAAAATCAACTCATAATACTCTTACAATTTTACAAAAAAAACTATAAATTATATAGATGAATTCCATTGTTATAGGTTCAGGATTTGGAGGGATAGCTGCAGCTTTACGTCTTAAAGCTAAAGGACATAAAGTTACTTTAATCGAAAAACATCGAGATCTTGGGGGAAGGGCTAGAGTATTTCAAAAAAATGGCTTCATTTATGATGGTGGACCAACAGTGATAACTGCTCCATATTTGATAAATGAATTATTTGAATTATTTCAAAAAAAACCAGAAGATTATATAAAACTCACTCCACTAAAAGTTTGGTATCAATTCATTTTCGAAGATAAATCAAAATTTAATTACTCTGGGGACGAGCTAGAGATGAAAAAACAAATAAAAGAGATAAATGAAAAAGATGTTAAGGGTTATGAAAAATTAGTCGATTTTACAAAAAAAATTTTTGATAAAGGTTTCACGGAGCTTGCTGATGTACCCTTTGATAAACCATTTGTAATGATGCAGCAATTGCCAGCACTATTAAAACTAAAAAGTTATAAATCTGTTTATTCCTTAGTCTCCTCATATATTGAAAATGAAAAATTAAGGAGAATGCTTAGTATGCACCCATTATTAGTTGGGGGAAATCCTTTTACTACAACTTCAATTTATGGATTAATCTTATACCTAGAAAAAAAATGGGGTATTCATTACTCAATGGGTGGGACAGGAAATATAATCAAGGGTTTTGAAAAATTAATGGATGAAGTTGGGATTAAAATAATTAAAGGTCACGAAGTAACCAAAATTATTTCAAACAAAAAAAAAATTACCAGTATCCAATTAGATGATCAAACAATAATAGAGACTAGCAATGTAATTTGTAATGCTGATCCTCCTGCTGTTTATGAGAAAATGTTAAATGGGAATACAAGTAATTCATTTCTTTTTAGATGGAAAAAAAACCGAATGGAATATTCAATGGGATTATTTGTCTATTACTTTGGTACCAAAAAAAAATACGATAATGTTGAGCATCATACTATTAAGTTTGGAAACAAATATAAAGAACATTTAGATGACATTTTCAATAACAAAAAATTGAATGACGATATTAGTTATTATCTTCACAGACCCTCTGCAACCGATAAAACTATGGCTCCCGAAGGTAACGATTGCTTTTATGTTTTAGTCCCAGTGCCAAATAATCAATCAAAAATTGATTGGTCTGTTGAGGGAGAAAAAATGAAAAATTTGGTTATTGATAAAATGCAAAATGATTTAATGCCAGATCTCAAAAACAATATTGTAGAAGATTTTTATTTAACCCCTGATTACTTTGAAAAAGATTTAAATACAAAATATGGTTCAGGTTTTTCAATCCAACCAAAATTTTCTCAATCTGCATATTTTAGATTTCACAATAAGTCTGAGATATACAAAGGACTTTATTTTGTTGGTGCAGGAACCCATCCTGGAGCAGGTGTGCCTGGAGTGCTTTCATCAGCAAAGGTATTAGAAAAGATTTTATGATGTCTGATAAAAATTACTTATCAGTTTATGCAAAATCTTTTAATTGGGCGGGTTTTTTTTTACCTAAAAAAACATATAAAAAATGCTCTGCGTTGTATGATTTTTGTAGAGTTGCCGACAATATTGCAGACGATGAAGAAAAATTAGAAGTTAAAGAAATTAAATTCAAACAATTTAAAAAAGATTTTGTTCAAAAGAATTTTGATAATCAAATTGTTAAAAATATGTGGGACCTTATTGATGAATTTAAAATTTCAGTAAAAATTATCGAAGATCTATTAGATGGTATAAATTCAGATATAAAAGATAAGGTAATATTAAATTCAAAAAAAGACCTTTTAATTTATTCCTACAGAGTTGCTGGAACTGTTGGTTTAATGATGGCAAAAATTTTAAAAGTTAATAAAAAAAGCTCACTTAAGTCAGCTATTGATCTCGGTATCGCAATGCAACTTACAAATATATCAAGAGATGTAATTGAAGATTCAAAAATAAATAGATTTTATATAAATAAAGATTTTGAGGAAATTACATCGACTATAGATCTTGCAGATACCTTTTATAAGAATTCCTTTTATTCTATAAAAGACATTCCAATAAGTTTTAGATTTTCAATTTTAGTTGCAAGAAGGATCTACCGAAAAATAGGCTATAATATTCTAAATAAAAAAACGTTTGAAAATTATAAAAATTCAGGAAAAATCTATGTATCCAATATTGAAAAGAGTATAGAGACTTTTTTTGCAATTTTTGATCTTATAAAGTTATCTCTAACCAATATTAAAGAAAATCAGATTCAACATGATCATTTTTTAATTAACGAGGAAATAAATCTAGATGAGAGAATTTGACTATGTCATTATTGGTGGGGGCTGTGCTGGTTTATCTTTAGCATATGAATTGGAAATTCATGAAAAACTTAAAGATAAAACTTTGGCGATCATAGAGCCAAGAGATGAATACAAAAAAGACAAAACTTGGTCTTTTTGGAAAGTAACATCTCACAATTTTGATGATTGTGTAAAAAAGAATTGGGAAAATTTTTCAATTAATATTCCTAAAAAAACTAACTATTTGCAGTGTAAAAGTTCTCCATATCAAAGTATTGACAGTGGTTTATTCTATGAAAAAATTAACAACAAACTAAATGAAAATAAAAATATTTCCTACTTTAAAGATGTCAGTGAAATTAGTTTAAAAAATTCTTTTATTTTTAATAGCGTACCATTCATTAAAAAAGATTATCGAAATCTTTGGCAACATTTTTGTGGAGTGGAAATTAAAACTAAAAATGATTTTTTTGATGATGAAATTTTTAACCTTATGGATTTTGATTGTGATCAAAGAGGAAGTGTTCATTTTTTTTATACCTTACCCTACTCAAAAAATACTGCTTTAGTTGAAACCACTTGGTTGTCTAAAATTAATGACAATTCTCAAAAAGATTATGACAAACAGATAAAAGACTACATTGAAAATCATCTAAATTTGAAAGATTACAAGATAATTTATAAAGAGGAAGGTGCGATACCTTTATTTTACCCACTCGATAAGAATGAAAAAAATAAAATTAATATTGGAACTGCTGGTGGTATGACTAGATTAAGCACAGGTTATACTTTTCTTAATATTCAAGAACATAGTAAATATATTAGAGAAAATATTGAAAATATTGCTAATGTTAAAAAATATAAAATAAGCACCAAATATCAATTTTTAGATGAAATATTTTTAAGAGTTCTTGAAAAACATCCAGAAAAAATGTCCGATATATTCTTTAAAATGTTTAAGGCTTCACCAAAGACTGTTATAAAATTTTTGTCCAATAAAAGCAATTTTTTCGAGGATTTGTCTATTATTTTAAGAATGCCTAAATTGACTTTTATAAAAGCGTTATTTTATTAGTAGAATTTTAAAATGAATAACAGATCAAAAAAAATAAATTTCAATCATTCTTTCATTTTTTTTTTAGTTTGTAATATTTTTTCATTGATAGCTTTTAATTTTAACACTTTGTCAATTTCACCATTTATTTGTTTGTTATTAATTTTAAGTATCGGTATATCTCATGGATCACTTGACAATGTAAAAGGAAGAAAACTTTTTCAAATTTTTGAAATTAAAAAATTTTATATTTTTTACTTGGCATATATTTTAATAGCCATCATAGTTATAATTTTGTGGATACTCATACCATATGTTTCTTTAATCATTTTTTTGACGGTTGCCTCATATCATTTTGGGAAAGAAGATACTCATTTTTTAATAGTTGAAAACTCTTATTACAATCAATTTTTATTTTTGTTAAAAGGTTCTTTAATAATTTTTGCACCAATGTATTTCCATTTCAATGAGACAATATCAATATTCAAATTACTATTTATTGAAAATGAAAATTTCTATAATTTTTTAGATTTAATAGAGTCGAAAAAAATATTATTATATTGTATTATTCTATCAACTTTAGCAAACATTCTACTATTTACAAAAAATTTTGAGCTAAAGAAATTCACAATATTTTTAGATTATTTTTCAATTATAATAATAAATTATTATTTTTCTCCATTAGTAGCTTTTACAATTTATTTCTGCTTTTTACACTCTGTAAGACATAGTATCTCGTTAATGTCTGAATTAGACAGGGATGACCTTGGTAATGGATTTAAAATCTTTGTAAAAAAGGCTTTACCACTAACAATTATTACAGCTATTTTTTGTGCAATTGGCCTTTATTTACTAAATAATACTTACAATTTAGAAAGTTCAATTCTTAAAATTATATTTATAGGTTTGGCGTCTTTGACCTTTCCACATATATTGCTTGAGTATTTGATTGAAAAAAATGAAAAATAAACATTTGAAAATATTACTTTCTGCACCAAGAGGTTTCTGTGCAGGCGTTGAGAGAGCTATAGAAATTGTAGAAAAATCAATCAAAAAATTTGGTGCTCCAGTTTATGTTCGCCATGAAATTGTGCATAATAAATATGTTGTCGACGATTTAAAAAATAAGGGTGCCATCTTTGTTGAGGAGCTGGAGGAGATAGAAGATAAAACAAGGCCAGTTATTTTTTCTGCACATGGTGTTCCAAAAAAAATACCGGAAGATGCTAAAAACTATAACATGACTTATATAGATGCTACATGTCCATTGGTATCCAAAGTACATAGAGAAGCGGAAAATTTACATAAAGCTGGGTATCATTTAATTTTGATAGGACATCAAAATCACCCTGAAGTAATCGGTACTATGGGTCAATTACCAGAAGGATCAATTGATCTTGTTCAAAATGAGGATGAGGCCAAAAAATATAAACCTCACAACAACAAAAAAATTTCATATGTAACCCAAACAACGCTATCAGTAGATGATACAAAAGATATAATTCAAATCTTAAAAGATAGATTTCCTAATATAAAAGAACCAATGAAAGAAGATATTTGTTACGCCACAACGAATAGACAATTGGCTGTAAAAAATATTGCAAAAAAATGTGATTTATTTTTTGTAATTGGTAGTAGAAATTCATCTAATTCAGTTAGATTAGTAGAGGTCGCAAAAAAATCTGGCTGCTCTAACTCGCTATTAATTCATTCACAAAGTGAAATACCATTCGATTTAATCAAAAACTCAAATATAATTGGAATTTCCTCTGGGGCTTCCGCACCAGAAATTTTGGTCAATAATTTTATAGATGAGCTTAAAAATAAATTTACAGTCAGTATAGATGAAGTAGAAATAATCAAAGAAAATGTTGTTTTCAAAGCACCGAAAAAATTAAACTAAAATGGCTGTTTATACGAAAATAAGTAAAAAAGACATTTCTTATATTAATAGAAAATTTGATATAGAAAAAATTTTAGAATTTAAAGGTATAAAACAAGGAATTGAAAATACAAACTATTTACTAAAATCAAAGAATAAAAAATTTATACTAACAATTTTCGAAAAAAGAGTATCAAAAAAAGAATTGCCTTTTTTTATGAATTTGATGGATAAATTGAATAAATCAAAAATAAATTGCCCGAAACCACAAACAAAAAAAGGTGGTGGGTATTTAATTAATTTAAAAAATAAAGCTGCATGCATAGTTTCCTTTCTAAATGGAAAAGATAAAAAATCACTTAATTTTAAAAACTGTTATGACATTGGCAAAATGATTGCTGAAATGCACCAATCTACAAAAAAAATGAATCTTACTAGAAAAAACTCTATGGGTGTTAAAAATCTAAATCCATTACTGAAAAGTATAAGATTTAAGTCAAAAAAATTTACTAATGTAGAAAAATTTTTAAAAAATAATTTTAAAGATATTAAAACGAAATGGCCTAAAAATTTACCGAACGGGGTAATTCATGGAGATTTATTTATCGATAATATCTTTTTTAAAAATAATAGATTGTCAGGGGTAATCGATTTTTATTTTGCAGCTGATGACTATTTTATGTATGAAATTGCAATTTGTGTAAATGCATTATGTTTTGATAAAAAAAAATCAAAGTTTGTGTTGAACAAAAAGAAAGTCAAAAATTTAATAAAAGGTTATGAAAAAACTAGGAAAATCTCAGTTAAAGAGAGGAAATCATTAAATATTTTATGTCGTGGTGCTGCAATTAGATATTTTATGACTAGACTTTATGACTATTCAAATACTCCTAAGACGGCATTAATTAAGATAAAAGATCCAAGAGAATATTATCAAAAGCTTGTAATACACAATAATTTAAGAACTTATAAAGATTATTTGAATTAATGATTAAAATATACACTGATGGTTCATGCATTGGCAATCCGGGTCAAGGTGGCTGGGCAGCAATAATATTAGATGAGGGGAAAAAAACTGAAATAAAAGGAAGTAAAAAAGATACTACAAATAATCAAATGGAATTATTAGCGCCTATAGAGGCGCTTAAAAAGGTTCCAAAAGGAAGCAAAGTTCAAATTTTCACTGACTCTAAATATGTTAAGTCTGGAATAACAGAGTGGATACACAATTGGAAAAAAAATGGATGGAAAACTGCAAATAAAAAAGAGGTGAGTAATAAAGAACTTTGGACGGAATTGGACCAACTAAATAGTGAATTTGAAATAAATTGGAACTGGGTAAAAGCGCATTCAACAGATAAATTAAATAACGAAGTGGATTTACTTGCTAGAGATGCTGCAAATTTATAGTAGATTGTTCAATAAGTTTTCTGCAGAAGTTAAGCCGCATTCTTTAGTCTCTTCTTCTTCATGAATTTTAATAACTGTAAAATTTTCAATAACCATCAAATAACGATTTGATCTAATTCCCATTCCTTTTGCATTTCTATCAACTTCCGCACCGATTGCTTTCGTAAATATTAAATATGGGTCAGATAACATTTTAATTTTATCTCCAGTATTATTAATCTCTCCCCAGCCATTCATTACATAAGGGTCATTGACTGATAAACAAAATATATTTTCTATTCCTTTTGATTTGATTTTATCTGCATTAGCTACAAAACCTGGTAAGTGAAGTTTGGAGCAAGTTGATGTAAATGCTCCAGGTAAACCAAACAAAACAATTTTTCCATTACCTATGATTTCTCTTAAGTTACTTTTTTGAGGCTCTCCATCAATAAGTTGAAAAATCTCTGTGTCTGGAAGTTGATCTTTTATTTTAATTTTCATATCGAATTCATTACATATTTTTTAACTTTTTCAATATCATTTGAAAGAAGTTCAAATTTTTCTTTTCTGTCATAAACATATTTAAGACTTTCTGGTAAATTTTCAGTTTTTGATATTGCATCTTCTATTGCCTTTGGAAATTTACACGGGTGTGCAGTTGATAATACAACACAATTTTTTTCCAACCCTAATTTTCTAACAGCACCAATACCTACTGCAGTATGCGGATCAACTACCATCTGATGTTCATCATTGATAGTTTTTATCATTTTAACAGTTTCATTTTCATCAAGCATCTCAGATACAAAATTCTTTTTGATTTTATCTAAATCGTTTTTATCAATTTTATAGGTATTATTTTTTATTTCAGCCATTACACCTTTTGTAACTTCTGAGTTACAATCTTTTACATCATATAAAAGCCTCTCAAAATTACTTGCTATTTGTATATCCATACTTGGAGTATTTGTTTCCTCAACTTTCTTTTGACTATAGTCGCCGCCTGATATGGCTCTATGAAGTATGTCATTTTTATTTGTAGCTACGATTAGCTTATCAATTGGAAGGCCTAATTTTTTTGCTAAGTATCCAGCATAAATATCACCAAAGTTTCCTGTTGGAACAGAAAAGGATAAAGGCTGACCATTTCCAACTTTAAAGAAAGCGTAAAAATAATACACTGATTGAGCAATAATTCTCGCCCAATTAATTGAATTTACCCCTGACATATTAATTGATTTAGAAAATTTTTCGTCATTGAACATTGCTTTTACTAGATTTTGACAGTCATCAAAGTTGCCCTCTACTGCAATATTAAATACGTTATTCTCCTCATGTATTGTCATTAACCTTCTTTGTACAGGTGAAATTTTATTATTGGGGTGTAATACAAAAACATTTAAATTATTTTTTCCCTTCAAAGCGTCTATGGCAGCTGCACCCGTATCACCTGAGGTTGCTACTATTATATTAATTTTTTTTTGATCACGGTCTAAATGGTATTGATAAAAATTACCAATCAATTGCATTGCGATATCTTTAAAAGCAAGTGTGGGTCCATGAAATAGTTCTAATACTTTTAAATCTCCTAGACTTGAAATTTTAACAACATCGTCAGATCTAAAACTTGAATATGATTTTGAAATCATAGAGATTAGATCATCTTTAGACATGAAATCTCCTATAAATGGATAAATTATTTCAGCAGCTAAATCATTGTAACCAAGATTTTTTAGATTATCTAATTTTCCCTTTTGGAATTGTTTAATTGATTTAGGAACAAAAAGTCCTCCATCGTCCGCTAATCCTTTGAGAAAAACATCTTTAAAAGAAAAGTTTTTTTGATTATTTCTTGTACTAATGTAATTCATTTAATAATTCTTTTTTCTAAAATATAAATATAGCAAAAGAATTGAAAGCGCTAATGAAAACCAAGTAATAGCGTATTTTTGATGATTATTAGAAATATTTGCAGTAATTTTTTTTGGCCTGGGTAACTGATAATTTCCATCTAAATAAATAATATATTTAGAAAAATTTTTACCTGTAAATTTTAAGATATCTTCTCTATTTAAACTAAACCAGTAATTTTCATCTAAATCATTATCTGGCTTAAAGATATTTTTTCTACCTTGTAATCTTAGGGTTCCGATAATATTTTTTTGATCAAATACATTTATTTCTTGAGTACCCTTCTTTTCAAATGGTATCCAACCTCTATTTATCAAAAAATTTTCATCCCCAATCGTAATTGGATTTATTACTTCAAATCCAGGAGTACCAGACTCATTTAAATTGTATAAATAAATTTGCTTATCAAAATCTATAGACCCTGAAGTTTTAATTTTTAGAAAATTTTCTTTTTTTGATTGAGTTAATTCCACCGGAGGATTTTTTAATGAATTTTCAATTTCTAAAATTAAATTATTTTTCCAATTTAGACGGATAATTTGCCACGTACCTAGTCCAATAAAAACAAAAATAAAGAAAATTATAAAGACGGAAAATAAAAACTTATTTTTCAAGGATCAAGTTAACTTCCCCAAATATATATTGCAGCAAACAAAAATAACCAAACAACGTCAACAAAATGCCAGTACCATGCAGCTGCTTCAAAACCAAAATGATGGTCTTTGGTAAAATGACCTAATTTTCCTCTCCATAAACATACTGCTAAAAAAATTGTTCCAACTATAACATGGAAGCCATGAAAACCTGTTGCCATGTAAAAAACAGAACCATAAATATGATCTGAAAAAGCAAATGTAGCATGATGATATTCATATGCTTGAAGTGCTGTAAAAAATGCTCCAAGAATTACTGTTAGCACTAATCCTTGTATAAAACCTTTTCTGTCACCTTCTAATAATGAATGGTGAGACCAAGTGACTGTTGTACCTGATAATAGTAAAACTAATGTGTTAATCAAAGGTATATCCCAAGGATCAAAAGTCACAATATCTTTAGGTGGCCATACGTTTCCTACAAAATCATTTGGGAAAAGACTAACGTCAAAGTAAGCCCAAAACCAAGCTACAAAAAACATTACCTCAGATGCGATAAATAAAGTCATTCCATAACGGTGATGAATTTGGACTACTGGGGTATGATGACCTTGATGTTCTGCTTCAATGACCACATCTCTGAACCACATATATGCGCCATAAATTAAAAGAGCCAATCCAAGATACATTCCCCATGAAACATCTGAATGCATGTAATACACAGCACCTATAGCTAACACTAAGCAAGAAAACGAAACGTAAATAGGCCAAGGACTTGGATCTACTAAGTGATAATCATGTTTTTTTTCAGCTGACATTTTTTGAATTATGATTGTTTATAATAATCTGTCGAGAAAAAAGTATACGACATAGTTACATCTTCTAGGTTTTTAACACTTGGATCATTAATCATTTCAGGGTCTAGATAAAAAGTCATTACATAGGTAGCTTTTTCTCCTGCTTTTAGTTCTTGTTTTTCAAAACAAAAACAGCCAAGTTTACTGTAATATTTTCCAAAACTTGCTGGTGATACGTTAAAACTTGCTACACCGGCAGTTGGTTCGCTACTATAATTTTCAACTTCAAACTCTATTTTGTTAACTTGGCCAACTTTCACATCTATAACATTCGATTTTGCCTTAAAATCCCAAGGTAGATTATTCACATTAGTATCAAATCTAACACTTACTACTTTATTAAGAACTATTTTAGGAGCACTGTTTGAAATTTGAGTAGTACCTCCAAAACCCGTTACTCTACAAAATAAATCATATAAAGGTACTGCAGCGTAGGATAAACCCAACATAAATACAAATATCCCTATAAGAACTAATGGTGTAAGATTTTTTTTTTGTATCATATTGCTCTATCAAAAACTCCAGTATTATATAATGTAAATAAAAAAAGAAAAATCATGAAGGCAATAATCGCTAATGCTGTCTTGACATTTTTTTTCTTAGTTTTTTTATCTGGTATAATCATAAAATCTTATCTATCAGAAAAAGCACAAAAACCAAAAATAAATATAAAATAGAATAGCCAAATATTGATTTAGCTTTTTTTGCACTAAATTTATTTTTTTTAAATTTATAAAGATCGAAACATAGATAATTATAATAAATAGTTAATAACAACGATGGAATAAGAAAAACAAGTCCTACAAAGTTGATTACATATGGAAAAATTATAACTGGAAGCATTATCAAAGAGTAGACAAAAATATTTACTTTAGTGCTCTCTATCCCATTTGTTAGAGGAAGCATGGGTATATTAGCTTTTTTATAATCTTCTGATTTATATAAGCTTAATGCCCAAAAATGTGATGGAGTCCAAAAGAAAATAATTAAAAAAAATACAAGAGGTTCAAGAGATAAAGATCCTGTAGCAATAGTCCAGCCTATAACAGGAGGAAGAGCTCCAGCCGCACCACCAATAACAATATTCTGTGAGGTTCTTTTTTTCAGCCAAATTGTATAAATTAAAACATAAAATATAATAGTAAAAAGTAATATTCCTGCAGATACTCGATTTGTAAAATAATCTAGTGCAACTACTGAAATAAGCGATAAAGTTATTCCAAATATAAGAGCCTGGTTTTTATTAACTTTACCTGTTGGTATTGGTCTTAGGCAAGTTCTACTCATTAAAGCATCAAGATCAGACTCATACCACATGTTTAATGCTCCTGCTGCTCCTGCGCCCATTGAAACTAGTAATATTCCAATTATTGCATCTTGAGTTGAAACCATAGTTGGGGCTGTTAATAATCCAACCGCACAAGTAAATATCACAAGCGACATTACTCTTGGTTTCATCAATTTAAATAATTCAGAAAAATTTAGTAAGTCTTCTTGAGACAAATTATCTTTTTTTAATTTTGAACTACTCATCAATTTTAAAGCTTTTATTCCTAGCTATGAGATTTCCCGGTCTCTTGATCATCTACAAACTTTGGTAATTCTTCAAAAGTGTGGAAATTTGGTGGAGATGGAACGGTCCACTCTAAAGTTGTTGCTCCTTCTCCCCAAGGATTCTGTGCAGCAGCTTTCCTTTTTGCAAAAGCATAAATCAAATTCACAAAAAATACAGCTAAGCCAGCAACTGCTATATAGGATCCTATTGAAGAAATGTAATTCCAACCTGCAAATGCATCTGGATAATCAGCATATCTTCTAGGCATACCTGCTAATCCTAAAAAATGCTGTGGAAAGAAAATCAAATTTACACCAATAAAAGTTAACCAAAAATGTAATTGACCTAGCCACTCTGAATATTCGTAACCAGACATTTTTGAAAACCAATAATAGAAACCAGCAAATATTGCAAATACAGCGCCTAGTGAGAGAACATAATGAAAGTGAGCTACTACATAATAAGTATCGTGCATTGCAGTATCTACTCCTGCATTTGCTAAAACTACACCTGTCACTCCGCCAACTGTAAACATAAAGATAAAACCTAGTGCCCACATCATTGGAGTTTTAAATGAGATCGATCCTCCCCACATAGTTGCTATCCAAGAAAAGATTTTTATTCCAGTAGGAACAGCAATAATCATAGTGGCTGCTAAGAAATAAGCTTTTGTATCTGTACTTAATCCAACAGTATACATATGGTGAGCCCAAACTACGAAGCCAACTATTCCGATTGCGACCATCGCATAAGCCATACCTAAATAACCAAAAACTGGTTTTCTAGAAAATGTTGAAACAATATGACTAATCATTCCAAATCCTGGTAGAATTAAAATATAAACTTCTGGATGGCCAAAGAACCAGAATAAATGTTGAAACAACACTGGGTCTCCTCCAGTTTGAGCTTCAAAAAAGGCGGTTCCAAAGTTCCTATCAGTTAATAGCATTGTTATCGCTCCTGCTAGAACTGGTAAAGACAATAACAATAAAAAAGCTGTTACTAAAATTGACCAAGCAAATAATGGCATCTTGTGTAAAGTCATTCCAGGAGTTCTCATATTAAGAATTGTTGTAATAAAATTAACTGCTCCTAAAATTGATGAGGCACCAGCCAAGTGTAAACTTAAAATCGCTAAATCCATTGCAGGACCAGGTTGTCCAGCTTTTGACGATAAAGGAGGATATATAGTCCATCCACCTCCAACTCCGGTTTGTCCTGGAGGACCATCAGCAAAAATTGACAATATTAATAACGTTAATGAAACGGGTAATAACCAAAAAGAAATATTATTCATCCGCGGGAATGCCATATCAGGTGCACCAATCATAATTGGAACAAACCAATTACCAAAACCACCTATCATGGCTGGCATTACCATAAAGAAAATCATTATCAATCCATGACCTGTCACTAACACATTATACAAATGATAGTTTCCACCCAAAATTCCATCGCCCGGATGCATTAACTCCATTCTCATTATAACTGAAAATGCAGTTCCAATAACTCCAGCAACAATTGCAAAAATTAGATACATTGTTCCGATGTCTTTATGATTTGTAGAATAAGCCCAACGTTTCCAACCTGTTGGTGTATGATGATCGTCGTGCGAAGCTGTTTGTGTATACATATTTATTTACTCACTAATTTAAGATTATTATTTTCTATTTCCTCTTTTGCAAATTTTTCTTTTGCCTCAGATAACCAATCCTCATATTCCTCATCAGTTACAACTTTAACGGTGATGGGCATAAATGCATGTTTAATACCGCAAAGTTCAGAGCACTGACCATAATAGGTTCCTACTTTTTCAGCTTTGAACCATGTCTCGTTAATTCTTCCAGGAACAGCATCTCTTTTTACACCAAACGATGGTAAGGCCCAAGCATGTAATACATCGTTTGCGGTGATTAAAACTTTTACAACTTTGTTAACTGGCACAACAACTTCGTTATCTACCGCTAGAAGTCTAGGTTGATCTGGTCGTAAATCTTTATCTTCTACCATGTAAGACTCAAAAATAATATTTTCATCAGGATATTCATATCCCCAATACCACTGATAACCGATTGCTTTAATTGTTAAATCTGCTTTTGGTATTGCATCTTGTTTATATAAAATTTTAAATGAGGGAACTGCAATTACAATTAAAATTAAACATGGTATTAGTGTCCATAAAACCTCAACTGCAACGTTGTGTGTTCTTTTAGATGGATTAGGGTTTGCTGAAGCTCTAAATCTTATGCACGCGTACAACATTAAAAATAAAACAAATACACTAATTGCGATTATTATTGGTAATAATAGATAATCATGAAAAGCAACTATCTCTCTCATTGATTCCGAAGCTGCTTTTTGAAAACCTAATTGCCAGTCAACTGGTTGGTTAGCAAAAGCATTTTGCGATATGAAAAGCGACGAAAATATAAATAAAAATTTATTCATTTTTAATAGCTATATAAAGCTCTTTTATAAAAATTACACTTTAGTTTTCGCGACAATTTATCAATTAATCACATAATTTACGATCGAAATTGCAGATATGACCGCGGTTTCTGACCTTAAAATATTCTCATTAATTTTAATAGGTTGAACGCCCTTAAAAGAGAGAATCTTCTCTCTTTCAGTCTCTGAAAAATCTCCCTCAGGACCTATGATTATACAAACAGGCTTATCTGTAAATTTTGATTTATCAATTTTTTTAATATTTGAATTTAAATCTGTAAAAATTAGATTCATCGAATTTTTTTTGAGAAAGCCATTTAAATCTTGAGCCTCTTCAATTATTGGTACATTAATACGGTTTGATTGTTCACTGGCCTCAATTACAATTTTTTCGATGCGATCTTTATTAATTTTTCTAACCACTGTTCTATCAAAAATAATTGGTAAAAATTTTGTAACTCCAAGCTCTGTTGCTTTTTGCAGCATAAAATTCTGATAGTTTGATTTTATAGGAGAAAATGCTAACCATAATTCTTTGGTTGTCTCTTTTTGTCTTAGTTGTTTTATTATTTTAAATTCGACAATATTTTTGAATATTCCTAAAACTTTTGCCTCCCACTCTCCTTCTTTATTAAATAATGAGAAAACCTCATTTTCTTTTACTCTCATTACTTTACTTAAATAATGTGATTGATTCTTATCGAGTTTATCAATCATGTTTGCTGATAAAGTATCTGAAAAAAATAATCTAATATTACTCATTTGTGTTAAGTTAATTTATGAAAAATATTAAAGCAATAATTTTTGATGCTTATGGCACATTGTTTGATGTCAATTCAGCTGCTGAAAAATGTAAAGACAAGATTGGAGCTAAGTGGGAAGGTTTTGCAAATTTTTGGAGAACAACTCAGCTAGAATACACCTGGCTTAGAAGTCTTATGGGAAGACACAAGGATTTTTGGCAAATTACAGAGGATAGTTTAGATAAATCAATGAAAACTTTTGATATTGCCTCTTCAATGAAAAGTGAATTATTGAATTTATATAAAGTTCTTTCACCTTTTAAGGAGGTTCCAGAAACTCTTAAAAAATTAAAAGAAAAGAATTTTAAATTAGCTATACTTTCAAATGGAACCCCATCTCTTTTAAAAGAATTAGTTGAGAGTAATAATTTAGATAATCTATTCGATGATTTATTTTCAATAGAGGAAGTTGGAATTTATAAACCAGACTCTAAAGTTTATGAATTGCCTATCAAAAAATACAAAATTAAAAGCAACGAAATAGCTTTCTTAAGTGCAAACACTTGGGATGTTTCAGGAGGTGGAAATTATGGTTATCATTCTATTTGGGTAAACCGTAATAATAATATCTTTGACAATCTTGATTACAAACCCAAAAATCAAGTTAAAGATTTAAGCGAGCTTGTTAATTTAATTTAAATTAAAATGCAGATAATATGAATAAAGGACAAAGAGCTGGGAATAGCGCATTAGCTATAGAAGTCGAACAGGGAAAATCTTATTACTGGTGTAGCTGTGGTAAAAGTTCTAAGCAGCCATTTTGTGATGGTTCGCATAAAGGAACAGAATTCAAACCCTTGGCTTATAAAGCTGAATTAACAAAAAAAGTGTTCTTTTGTGTATGCAAACAAACAAACGATCAACCTTTTTGTGATGGCTCACATAACAAAAAGTAATATTGCAAATCGAAACAGAACAACTATTTTAATCTGATGAAAAATATTGAAGTAAATAAAATCATTGATCCTATTCCAGCATCAGATGGAGCTGGAGTTAAATTAAAAAGAAGTATTGGTGTGGAACCAAATTATTTTGATCCTTTTTTAATGCTAGATGAGTTTGGTTCAGAGAATAGTGAAGATTATATTGCAGGATTTCCTCCACATCCACATAGAGGAATTGAAACTGTCACTTATATGCTTGCTGGTGACTTTGAGCATGAAGACAGTACTGGCGGAAAAGGCAGAATGACTGCTGGTGATGTTCAATGGATGAAAACAGGAAGTGGAATTATTCATTCTGAAATGCCTGCCATGAAAGAGGGAAAACTTCATGGATTTCAATTATGGATAAATATGCCAGCAAAATTAAAAATGAGTAAACCAGAATATATTTATATTGATGCAGATAAAATGAGTGTTCACAAAGATAATGATAAGCAAGTAAAAGTTATTGCGGGTAAATTTGAAAAAGCTGAAGGTCCAGTTAAAGGACATAATGTCGAACCCATTTATTTTGATGTTGAATTAAATAAAAACAAAAATTTTAAATTTAGTCTTCCCTCTTCACACAATACATTTATCTATCTCATAAAAGGTGAGATCAAAATTGGTGAAAAAGAACATGAAAAAGTCAAAGATAGTACTTTGATCTTACTATCGAGAGGTGAGGATTTAAAAATCAGTGCACAATCTGATGCAAAATTCTTAGTTATTTCAGGCAAACCTATTAATGAGGAAATAGCTAGAGGTGGACCATTTGTAATGAACACTAAAGCAGAAATCTTGCAAGCTGTTCAAGATTATCATAATGGTACATTTGTAAAGTAGATAATGAAATCAGTTCAAATAGATAAATTTGGTGGACCAGAAGTTTTGGTTACTAAAGATGTAGAATTAGGGAAGCCTGGACCAAAAGAGGTGTTGATTAAAAATTTATCAATTGGTTTAAATTTTATAGATATTTATCATCGAACAGGCCTTTATCCTATCCCATTACCTAGCGGTATTGGACTTGAAGCTTGTGGAGTAATTGAAGAAGTTGGATCTGAAGTAAAATTATTTAAAGTTGGTGATAGAGTTACTCATGCATCAATGCCTATCGGTGCTTATTCAGAAAAGCAAATAATGCCTGAAGAAAAATTAGTATCTGTTCCAGATGGAGTCTCTGACGAGGTAGCATCTTGCATTACATTAAAAGGAATTACTGCAGAATACTTATTACACAGAGCATATCAGTTAAAAAAGGGTGATAGAGTTTTATATCATGCTGCAGCAGGTGGACTTGGCCAGATTTTATGTCCATGGGCCAATGCATTAGGTGCTGAAGTTATTGGGACTGTGGGCTCAAAAGCCAAAGAGGAGATTGCCAAAAAAAATGGTTGCCATCATGTAATTAATTATTCTGAAAAAAATTTTGTTGAAGAGGTTGAAAAAATTGTTGGTAAAAATGGTATTGACGTTGTTTACGATGGTGTTGGTATCAAAACTTTCAAAGGATCTATCGAAACATTAAAGATTAGAGGTATGATGGTAGCTTTTGGGAATGCATCAGGTTATGTTGACACCATAGATGTTAAAAAAGATATAAATGCAAAAGGTCTTTTTTTTACACGACCATCTATTGCTCATTACACCATAAAAAGAGAGGAGCTAGTCGAATCTGCAAAAAAAGTTTTTGACGCAGTTTTATCAAAGAAATTTAATGTTGAAATTTCAAAGAAGTATTCACTTCAGGATGTTGCTCAAGCTCATAAAGATCTAGAAGCAAGAATATTAACTGGTCCAGCAGTCATTATTCCTTAATCAACATTTACGTCCATATCAGACATATGTAACTTAAGAGCGTTCGTTGAAATATGAATTTCTCTAATAAAAAATAGTATTGAAATTATCATCGACAAACAACATGACCCAAAAATAATCCTCGCTATAAAAACCTCATTAAAGTAAAGGGCAAATACAGTTAACATGTTAAACAGAAAGCCAAAGGATGCAAATAAAATTGTCCATCTTAAAAGAGTTATCCTGCCACTTAAATTTATGAATTGTTTTTTCCACTCAGGTGGTATGTGCTTTTCATACACATGTTCATCGTGAAGTTGTCTAATAAGGATACTTAATGAATGAAATCTATTACTATAAACTGCCATCATTAATGGTATTGCGGGAAACATTAATGCAGTTACAGTATAATCAATATTCATACGAATCAGTTTGATTATCAATCTTGGCTTTGTTATTTACAAGTAAAATCTTATGAACCAATTAAATCTTTTTGTAGAACTTACCAGACTTAAAAAACCGATTGGATACATGCTATTATTTTGGCCTTGTTCGTGGGGTCTTACACTAGCGTATGATTTTTCATCGGATTTAAATATTTATTTTTTTTACTTATTACTATTTTTTTTGGGATCTGTTTTAATGAGATCTGCTGGATGTATAGTAAATGATATTCTTGATAGAAAATTTGATCAAAAAGTATTTAGAACTAAGAATAGGCCTATAGCCTCAGGAAAAGTATCAATCAAACTCGCTCTATTATATTCAGGAATTCTATGTTTCATTGCCTTTTTAGTGCTTATTAATTTTAATTTTTTTACAATCGTTATAGCTCTAGCATCTATGCCCCTGGCCTTTACTTATCCATTAATGAAAAGATTTACTTATTGGCCTCAGCTTTTCCTGGGCATAACTTTTAATTATGGATTATTATTAGGATGGACATCTATAAGCAGAGAAATAAGTCTTATTCCAATAATACTTTATCTTGGCGCCATATTTTGGACATTGGGTTACGACACAATATATGGATTTCAAGATATTGAAGATGACGAAATTATAGGAGTTAAATCAACATCAATTAAATTTAAACAAAATCCAAAAATATTTTTATCTATATGTTATTTAATTTTCACATTACTTTTTGTTGTTACTGGTATCAAATTAAATTTTAATTATTATTTTTTTATGGGAGCTATGGTAGTTATATTTCATTTATTTATCATTCAAATTATGAACTTCGATAGAGAGAAAAAAGACAAATGTCTTAAAATTTTTAAAAGTAATAACTTTTTAGGTTTAATAATGCTAATTTGTATTCTTATTGGTAAATTAAATTAAATGACTAATTTAGAAGTTTTATTAGATCTTTATAAAAGATACACAAAGAAACATCTGGCAAAAATTTTTCTTTCTATTTTCTTTTCAATACTAGTAGCGGGTAGTACTGCAATGATTGCTTACTTACTTGATCCAGCTATAGAAAAAATTTTCATTGAAAAAAATCAAAAACTAATGTTAATAATTCCCTTTCTTATTTTAATTACTTTTGCTGTAAAAGGCATTTCTCTTTATTTAGCAAGAACATTGCTCATTAAAGTTGGCGGTGAAGTTCAAAAAGTTCTTCAATTACAAATTATGCAATCAATTTTAAAATCAAATGTTGAAAAAATGACCAAAAAACACACGGGTAAATATCTTTCACACATCAGTTACGACTCAGGTATGGTTATGAAGCTTGTAACTGATACAATTTTATTATTATCAAAAGACAGTTTAACATTGATAGCCTTAATAGGTGTAATGTTTTATCAAAATTGGAAATTAGCAATATTTGCAATTATAATGATACCTCTGGCATCCATTGCTGCAAAGTCTTTAGGTAAAAGAATTGGTAAAGTTACTACAGAGTCTCAAGAAGTTTCTGGGTTTTTAAGTTCATTTTTTATCGAAATTATTAAAAATCATAAAGTTATTAAAATTTTTCAAACAGAGGAATACGAAAATAAAAGGTTGACTAAAATAATAAACACTTTCAAAGATAAAGTAGTAAAAATTCAAACTGTTTTAACTAGAGCTACTCCAATTATGGAGACCCTGACTGGTCTGATGATTGGAGGATTAATTTATTATTCAGGTAGTTTAATAATAAATGGTGAGTTAGAATTAAATAATTTTTTTTCTTTTTTGGCGGCTATGATGTTAGCTTACCAGCCTGTAAGAACATTAGCGACTTTAAATATGGGAATTCATCAAGGTTTATCAGCTGCTAAAAGATTATTACCAATTATTGATGAGGACAATCGTGATAAAAATTCTGATAAACACCTAAAAATTGATGAGGGGAACATAAATTTTGAAAATGTGAGTTTTAAATATTCTGAAAGCTTAAAAAATGTTTTGAATAATATTAGTCTCAAATTTAAAAGTGGGCAAATGACTGCATTAGTTGGTCATAGTGGTGCGGGAAAATCTACTATACTTAATTTTATACCAAGATTTTATGAGCCATTAAGTGGAAAAATATATGTTGATAATCAGCCTATTGATGAACATTCAATATCCTCTTTAAGAGAAAATATTTCATTAGTGAGTCAGGACATATCTCTTTTTGACGATACTATAAAAAATAATATTAAATACTCAAGACTAACAGCCTCAGATGAGGAAATCATTGAGGCAGCAAAATTATCTAATTGCGATGATTTTGTAATGAGCATGCCAAAAGGATATGACACTGTGATAGGTGAAAATGGTGTGAGGTTGTCTGGTGGAGAAAAACAAAGGTTATCGATCGCAAGGGCAATACTTAAAAGAAGTAAAATAATTCTATTAGATGAGGCCACCTCTTCTTTAGATGCGGAAACAGAAGATAAAATTCAAAAAGCGATTAATTATCTTACAAAAAATAAAACAACGATAGTAATTGCTCATAGATTATCTACAATTTTAAATTCAGACAAAATTTATGTTATCGACTCTGGAAAAGTGGTAGCAGAGGGAAATCATAACGAACTATTAAATACTTCGTCTATTTATAAAAATTTTTATGATAAGCAATTAAAGTCTTAATGTTTTTTATTTACAAAATTTTGATAAATTTAGTATTTTTTTTTTCTCCAGTAATAATCATTTTTCGAATATTCAAAGGAAAGGAAGACTTATTAAGATTTAAGGAAAAAATAGGTTTTTTTTCAAAAAAAAGGAACAAAGGGAAGTTAATTTGGTTTCATGGGGCCAGCGTAGGTGAGATTCAAAGTATTATTCCGTTAGTAGAAAGATTTGAAAAAAATAAAACAATTAAACAAATATTAATTACGTCTAACACTGTAAGCTCATCACTTATAATAAAAAATTTAAAATTAAAAAAAACAACACATCAATTCTTTCCTATTGATTGTAATTTTATTTCCAAAAGGTTTTTAAATTATTGGAAACCTTCAAAGGCTTTTTTTATAGACTCTGAAATTTGGCCAATTACTATAAATAACTTATACGAAAGAAGTACACCAATATTTCTTCTAAACGGACGAATCACAAAAAAATCATTTAATCGATGGAAAATTTTTTCTTCCTTTGCAAAATCAATCTTTAGTAAATTTGAAATATGTCTTTCATCAAATATTGAAACAAAAAAATATTTAAAAAAGCTAGGAGCAAAAAATATAAAAATAATTGGTAACTTAAAATTTAGTCAATCCGAAAATGAAAAAACCAACTTAAATAAAGACCTGGTGAATTTAATTAACTTAAGAAAAACATGGTGTGCATCCAGTACTCATTATAACGAAGAAAAGTTTTGTGGAATAGCACACATAAAATTGAAAAGAAAATTCAAAAATCTGTTAACGATAATAATTCCAAGGCACATTAATAGAATCAATTCAATTAAGACAGAACTCAACAACTTAAATCTAAAAGTTCACTTAGATGAACCTAGAAAAAAAATAGACCCAAATACAGATATTTACCTGGTAAATTCTTATGGAAAAACAAAATTGTTTTACAAAGTTTGTAAAAATATTTTTTTAGGAGGATCATTAATTATGCATGGCGGTCAAAACCCATTGGAAGCAACCAGATATGGTTGTAAAGTTTTGCATGGTCCAAATGTTTCAAATTTTAGAGAAATTTATAGATTTCTTAATAAAAAAAATTTATCAAGAAAAATAACTAATCAAGATCAACTAATTAAGTATATCATCAAATATTTTAATTCAAAAAATAACTCTAAAAAAATAATTAAGGATTTACATTTGATAGGAATAGATATTTTAAATAAAACCTATAAAGAAATTAACAAATGATTTTAAAAAAACCAAAATTTTGGGATTTTAAAAAACCAAATTTTTTTGCATATTTGCTTTATCCTTTTACAATATTTGTTGAAATTAATAATATTATCTCCAGTCTCATACCAAAAAAAAAGTTCACTGAAATAAAAACTATATGTATTGGAAATTTATATGTTGGAGGTACTGGAAAAACTCCAACTTCATTGCTTCTATATGATCTTTTAAGGAATATGAATATTAATCCGGTAACCGCAAAAAAATTTTACAATAATCAAATGGATGAACAAAAACTTCTTGAGGAAAATTCAAATTTCATCTCATTAAGTGATAGAAAAAAAATAGTTAAAAAAGCTATTGAGATGAAATTCGATATGATAATTTTTGATGATGGACTTCAAGAAAAATGGATCGATTATGATATAAAATTTGCTTGTTTTGATAGTGAGAAATGGATTGGAAATGGTCATTTGATACCATCTGGTCCATTAAGAGAAAAAATGAATGCTTTAAAAAATTATCATGGAATATTTTTAAAAACAGTTAATGAGGTCTCGGATTTAGATTATATTCATAATAAGATCAGAGAAATAAATCCAAACATTGAAGTTTTTGTGTCTAATATTGAGATAAAAAATATTAGTGAATTTAATATTGATAAAAATTATATTATTTTTTCAGGGATAGGAAATCCTGATAGTTTCAAAAAGTTATTACTTAAAAATAAATTTAAAATAATTGGAGAAGTTTCTTTTCCAGATCATTATAATTATCAAGATAAAGATATTTTTGAAATTATAGATAAAGCAAATTCCAATAATGCAGAAATCATTACAACTGAAAAAGATTTCAAAAGAATTCCTCGAATTTTTAGAGAAAAAATTAGTTTCATAAAAATAAACATGAAAATTAAAGATGAAAATAAACTTATTCAATTTTTAAAAACCAAGATTAATGAAATTAATTAAATATTTTATACAGTTTATTTTTATTATTTTTTTATTTTTATTATTTAAGATTTTAGGACTAAAATTATCAAAATTCTTTTCAAGTTTTATTTTCAGAATAATTGGCCCTCATTTTAGATCAAAAAAAATTTCACATTTTAATTTAACTATAGCTTTCCCAGAATTAGATAAGAATGAAAAAGACAAGATTGTAAAAAGTATGTGGACAACTTATGGCAAAATCTTTGCTGAATATATTTTTATTAAAGATTTTAGGCAATCACCTAAATTTTCTAAGAAAATTATTATAGAAAATCAAAAAGGCTTGGAAAAAATAAAACAAAAAAATACACCAGTAATTTTCATATCAGGACATTTCGATAATTTTGAATTAATGGCAATGCATATTGAAAAATCTGGTATTGATTTAGCTGCGATTTATAGACCCTTAAATAATAAATTTCTAAATCCACTTATGGAAAAAATAAGAAAAAATTATATTTGTAAAAAACAAATTCAAAAAGGAATTTCTGGTACCAAGGAGTTGCTTAGAGAGTTTAAAAATGGGACATCTATTGCTTTAATGATTGATCAAAGAGTATCCGAAGGAATAAAATGTGATTTTTTTGGTAAAGAAGCTCTCACTACTACAATACCTGCTCAATTCATCAAAAAATTTAATGCTGAAGTAGTTCCTATTAATATAGAGAGATCAATAGATGATAATTTTAAAATCAAAATTTTTGATAACATTCAATTTTCTAAAAATGACTCTGTTGAAAAAATTACACTAGAACTCAATAAAATTTTAGAAAAAATGATCATTGCGAACCCAAAACAATGGATCTGGACACATAATAGATGGAAATTATAATAATTTAGGTTTCTGATTCTCTTTTTTTGTGAGCTTCTTTATAAGAAAAATAGGCTTCTTGAGTTTCCACATTCCAATAATTTAAATTATCTAAAGAAATTTTTTTACCTGAGACTGCGCATATAACGTGGTCACCATTTTCAATTATTTTGAAATTATTTGGTAAATATTTTAATTTAGCTAATTTTTTCATTATTTATAGTTTATATATAATTATATGAAAGTTGGAGTAATAGGAAGTGGTGGGAGAGAGCATGCCATATGCATATCTTTGAAAAAGTCAAAAAATATTGACAAGATTTACTGTTTTCCAGGAAATGCAGGCACTAGCTTTATTGCAGAAAATATTGAGATTGAACTAAATAATTTTGAGGAATTAAAAAGAGTTATAATAAAACTAGGTATAGACATAATAATAGTAGGTCCTGAAAAACCACTGGTAGATGGAATAGTCGACTTCTTGGAACTAAACAAAATTAAGGTATTTGGTCCAGATCGTATTTCTTCACAACTTGAAGGTTCAAAGATTTTCACAAAAAATTTATGTAAAAAATATAATATACCTACTGCAAAATTTGGTGTCTTCAAAAGCATTCGAGAGAGTCTTTCATTCTTAAACGAGTGTAAATTTCCTATAGTTGTTAAGGCTGATGGTTTAGCAGCAGGAAAAGGCGTCTATATTTGTGAAACCAATGATCAATCAAAGAAAGCAGTTGAGGAAATTTTTAAAGGTAAATTTGGCGATGCAAAACAAATTTTAATTGAGGAATTTCTAAAAGGTGAAGAGATGAGTTTTTTTATAATTTCTGACGGTATCAATTATAAAATATTTGGAACTGCACAAGATCACAAACGAGCATTGGAGGGAGATAAAGGTAAAAACACGGGAGGAATGGGAGCTTACTCACCTTCTAGATTGGAAAGTGAAAAACTGGAAAAAAAGATAATAGAAAAAATAATAGAACCAACATTGAAAGGCTTAAAAGATATAAATAGCAGATTTAAGGGTTTTCTATATGCAGGATTAATGATTCTTGACGGTGAACCTTTTTTGATTGAATACAATGTAAGAATGGGAGATCCTGAATGTCAGACAATACTTCCAAGACTCAAAACCGATTTTTTAGACATAGTAGTTGCCACTGTAAATGAAAAATTAAAAAATATAAATTTAGAATGGTTTGAAGAAAAAACTATTTGTATTGTTTTAGCTTCAAAAGGATATCCAGATAAATATAAAAATAATTTAGAAATAAACGGTATCAAAGAAATTCAGCTGCAGAATAATGAATACATTTTTCACGCCGGAACTAAAATAAATAATTCGAGAATACATTCCAATGGTGGGAGAGTATTAAATTTTGTAATTAAATCAGACAATTTAAAAATTGGGAGAGATCAAGCCATAAGTTTAATTAAAAAATTAAATTGGCAAAATGGATATTTTAGAAAAGATATTGGTTATAAGATTATATCATAATGAGAATAATTTCTGGGAGATTTAAAGGAAAAAAGTTATTATTACCTAAAGATAATAACACTAGACCTTTAAAAGATTTAGTAAAGGAGTCAATTTTCAATCTTCTAGAGCATTCAAAAAAAATAAATGTAAATTTAAAAGGTTCTACCATTTTAGATTTATTTTCTGGCTGTGGATCTTTTGGAATAGAATGTTTATCAAGAGAATCTGGGTACGTGTATTTTTTTGAAAATTATTTTGAGGCAATAAAAGTATTAGAAAAAAATCTACTTCTTTTTAAAAATGAAAAAAAATTTCAAATTTATAAAGATAATTGTTTTGAATATTTTAACTCTGTTAAAAAGATTGACAAAAAATTTGATATAATCTTTATTGATCCCCCTTACAAAGAAATAAGAATTAATATGTTAATTGAAAAAATTATTTTAAGAAAACTCCTTAAAAAAGAAGGTATTTTGATTATTCACAGACATAAAAAAGATAAAATAGTAATAACCGAAAAAATTAATATTCTTGATACTCGGACCTATGGAGCCTCTAAAGTATATTTTGCAAATTAAGAACCTTTTAAAATTTTTTTCGTTTCTATTTTAATTAGTTCAACAGCCGGTTGATCATAAGGATTTATTTTTAAAGCTTTAGCTAAAAGAATTGTTTCTAAAATGAAATATGAAAATAATTCACCAAGTACTTCTTCATTTTTAGATTTTATAAAAAAACTTCTAAATGGTATATTTTTTTTTTGGAAAACTTTTTTTGTTGCTAAGATTTTAGAGGAAAGAACATCGCCTAGATCCTTCCTTTTTAAAAATTTTAAAGAACCAGGAATCATATCTTGATTTAATTTTGGGTAATTTCGATCCTTTGTATAAAAAAACGTGTAAAAATTATTTTTATTACCGTCGAGATATAATTGCATTAAACTATGATTATCTTTAGGCATATTTGATATTATTGGAAAAATGCCATTTCCTTTTTTTCCTAAACTTTCGGCTACTAATTGTTGATACCATTTTAGAAAATTATCAGCAGTTTCATCGTAATTGAGAATTACTGAATTTAATTTTTTTCTCTTTATTAATTTTAAAATATTTGAAACATTTATTATTAGTGAATTTAAAAATTTCTTATTAGACACTAAGTTATCGAATTTTTTAAATTTCCTTGAATCCAAACCCATTAACTCTGCTGGCAACATACCAACTTCTGATAAAACTGAATACCTTCCACCAATAAAATTATTATGATCAATAATATCTGATTTTAGCTTCATACTTATCTCTCTTAAAATACTCTCTTTTTTATCTGAAACTAAAACATTTTTATCGTTTTTATTTATATATAAATTGCTATTAACAATTGTTTCCAATGTATTTCCAGATTTTGAAATTACTAAGTTAAGATATTTTTTTTTTGGAAATTTAATTTTTTGATTTAAATTTGTAAGAAAATAAAAATTTTTATTTATTTTATGTTTTAAAAAATCATAAATTGCCATCGTTCCTAAAGAGGATCCCCCCATACCAAAAATTCTGATATTTTTAAAATTCTTATATTTTTTAATAAATTTTTTTGTATAGCTGTATTTGTAATCTCTTGATAAAGAATTTATAACTTCACTTTTTGAGGAAATTAATTCTTTTAAATATTTTTTTAATCTTGAATTTGTTTTTTTATCGATAAAATTTTCAAAAATAATATTTTTAGTCGACATTATTGTTTTTGAATTTTTTCTGAAATACTTTTTTTAATATTAGATTTTGAAGAGTTTTGATTATTATCTCCCTCTGTACTATTTTGATTTCCATCCAATACAGATTTTATATTAATATCATTATCCATAGTTTCAGGTTGCTCATTAGGTTTTGGTAATTTGGAAAAGTCTGGTGGTAAAACCAAAGGATCTTTTTTTTCTATTAAAAATTCCTCACCTGAGTCAGCCTTTTTTTTCATTTTAATACTTTCACAAGCAAACAGAAATGATGATACTGCTAAGATTAGGAATGTATTATAAATAAACTTCATTTAATTTTTTTTACTAAAGATTTCAAAACTTATTAAAAAGATTATGCCAATAGTAATGAATATATCAGCAACATTAAATATAAACCAATGAAAATTATTAATATGTATATCTATAAAATCTGGCACTGCGGAATAAAATACTCTATCAAAAATATTTCCCAGTGAGCCTCCTATAATCATTATATAACTCAATTTTTCAAATCCCCTAGATCTAAACATTAGCCAAATAATGACGACAGTTATAAGGCAAATAAAGATTGTTAGAGAATTATAATATAGTTTTTCATCAAAAGAAAATAAACCAAAAGCAATACCTTCATTCCAAATCAAATTAAAATTTAAAAAAGATGTAACACTAATGCCATATTGTTCATAAGTTTCTGGAGAATTAATGATCAATAATTTACTTACTCTATCGATTAAAAATATAAAAATAATAATTAAAAAATCTACTAAATGTTTTTTTAACATTCTATTTACAATTCGGTCTTTCACATGGTGCGCTTCTGATTTTCCAACATATTGGACATTTTTCACCTTTTGCTTTGCTTGTCTCTACAATTATCTCATTTGTATCACTATTCTCAATTTTGACTGAAGAAGTTATGCAAAGTTCTGAAAGATCAATATTTTTCAAAAATTTCTTGTTCTCATTATTTAATTTCACAGTTAAAGCTGCCTCTAAACTAGATCCTATATCTTTACTTGCTCGTTTTTGCTCAATACTCAGATTACAAATATCTCTTATTTTGATTAATTGTTCCCATTTAGAGTTAAGGTTTGAATTTTTAAATTTTTCAGGAAAATTTAAAAATTTTTCAAGATGAATACTCTTTTTGTTTTTTGAAATAAGCTGATAAATCTCTTCAGTTGTAAAAGATAATATTGGTGCAAACCATCTTATTAAAGAATTGAGAATAACATTTAACAATATAAGTGTAGATTTTCTTTTTTCAGAAATTATTGGATCACAGTACAAAGTATCTTTTCTTATATCAAAATAAAAAGCAGATAAGTCTACAGTACAAAAATTTAATAACTCTTTATACAAATTATGGAAATCATAATCTTTGAAAAATTTATTAAATTTAGAATTTAAATTGTAAATTTTATGAAGCATAAATTGCTCTAATTCGGGTAAATTCTCAATTTTAATTTTTTCTAAATCTATTTTTTCAAAATTATCATTAAGATTTCCAAGCAGATATCTAAATGTATTTCTTATTTTTCTATAGGACTCAGCATGCTGGTCTAGTATTGAATAGTCTATTCGAAGATCCTCAGCATAATTTGAGGAAGCAACCCAAATTCTAAGTATATCAGCTCCATATTTTTTTAAGATATCCTCGGGCGCAATTACGTTTCCCAAAGATTTCGACATTTTTAAACCTTTGCCATCAACTACGAAACCATGAGAAAGAATAGACTCAAAAGGTGCACGATCTCTTGTTCCACAAGACTCTAAAAGAGATGAATGAAACCAACCCCTATGTTGGTCAGAGCCCTCGAGATACATAGATGCGGGCCACTTTAAATCTTTTCTTTTTTCCAGTACAAACGAATGCGTAGAGCCACTATCAAACCATACCTCTACGATGTCACTTAATTTTTCAAAATCTGCAGCTTTATATTTTTTTCCAAGAAATTTTTGTGGATCATCTGAAAACCAACAATCAGATCCCTCTTTTTCATAAATTTTTGCAATATTATCAAAAACCTCCTCATCGACCAAAATTTCACTTGTCTTCTTATTTATAAAAATAGGTAATGGAACTCCCCATACTCTTTGTCTTGAAACACACCAATCAGGTCTTGTTTCAATCATTGATTTTAATCTTTCTTTTCCTTTGCTAGGATAAAATGTTGTGTCATCAATCGCTTTTAAAGCTTTGTTTCTAAGCTTATGACTATCCATAGAAATAAACCATTGAGGAGTTGCTCTATGAACTAATGGTGCTTTTGACCTCCATGAATGAGGATAAGAATGAACAAGTTCACCACTTGATAATAATTTTTTTTGATCTTTCAATTTTTCAATGACAATTGAATTAGATTTAAAAATATGTATCCCTTCAAAAAGTGCTACATTTTTTGTATATTTTCCATCACCATCAACTGTTTCAATTGCTTTAATTCCATTACTCATACACAAATTAAAATCATCAGGACCATGACTTGGCGCACAATGAACAATTCCAGTACCTTGTTCTGTAGTAACAAAACGTGCTTCTAGCATAGGTATATCGTATTCATAACCAAGTTTTAAAAAAGGGTGATTACATATTGTTCCTTTTAAATCTTTACCTTTAAAATTTTTTAATTTTTTTAAACTTTGAATTTTGGTATCTTTTACAACTGAGTCTATTAATGCATCTGCAATAACAATTTTTTTATTTTTAAAATCTCCATCGTCATTTACCTCAATTAGCAAATAATCTAGGCTTTCATTGTAAGCTAATGCTTTATTGGCTGGAATAGTCCATGGGGTAGTTGTCCAAATTACTATTTCACTGTCATTTAATTCTTTAATATTTGAAGATTTGACCGGAAAAGATGCATATATGGTATCTGACTTATGATCTTGGTATTCAACCTCTGCATCTGCTAAAGCTGTTTTTTCAACTGTTGACCACAAAACAGGTTTAAAACCTCTATATAAACTTCCTTCTTTTAAAAATTTACCCAATTCTCTTACTATTTGAGCTTCAGCATCAAAGCTCATTGTAGAATAGTAATTATCCCAATCTCCTACAACTCCTAACCTTTTAAATTGGTCTTTATGAATATCTATCCATTTTTCCGCGAAGGCTCTGCACTCTTTTCTAAATTCAACGATTGGTACTTCATTTTTGTTTTTTTTATTTTTTTTGTATTGTTCTTCAATTTTCCATTCTATTGGCAATCCATGACAATCCCATCCTGGAACATAGACAGAGTCTTTTCCATCCATTTGATGAAATCTCACAATTATATCTTTTAGAATTTTATTTAAAGCTGTTCCCATGTGTATATTACCATTCGCATAGGGAGGACCATCGTGAAGAACAAATTTTTCTTCTCCTTTTCTTGATTTTCTTAGTTCATCATAAAGATTTATTTTTTGCCAAAATTTCAAAATTTCTGGTTCTCGTGTTGGCAAATTAGCTTTCATCGAAAAAGCAGTTTTGGGGAGATTAATTTGTGATTTGCTCATTTTATTTTTTTGCTATCAATAAGTCAGTTTTAATTTGTCTTCTAAGCTGTTCAGCATTTTTAAATTTTTTTTCTTTTCTAATAAATTTTTTAAACTCTACTGTTAAATACTTATTATAAAGATTTCCAGAAAAATTAAATAGATGAACCTCTAATAGTATTTTTTTTCCGTTAAATGTTGGACGATAGCCTAAATTAGCAATTCCTTTTAAGTAATTATTTTTATCACTCCATTTTACTTTTACTGCGTAAACTCCAGGGCAGGCTAAGATATAATTTTTAATATCAATGTTTGCAGTTGGGAAACCAATTTTTTTTCCTAGTTGTCTTCCCTTTTGAACCTTTCCAACAATTGACCAATTTCTATTCAAAATTTTATTAGCTTTTTCTAGTTTTCCTTTTTGTAAAAGTTTTCTTACCAACGATGAAGATGCTATTTTCTTATTGGTTAACAATGGTTGTGGTTTTACTACTTTATAACCACACATCCTCTCAAATTTAATCAACTGTCTAACATTACCTTCTCTCTTATTACCAAATCTAAAATTATTACTTACAAAAATGAATTTTGGTCTTAACTTTTTACCTAATATTTCTTTAATGAAAGTTATAGATTTTATTTTTGAGAATTTTCGGTCAAATTTTTTTATAATTATAAAGTCTACATTGAGATTTTTAAGATTATCAATTTTTTGTTGTAAACTAGAAATTCTAAAATGATCTAAATTTTTATTAAAAAATATTTTTGGCATTGGTTCAAAAGTCATCACACCAATTTTTGAAGAATATTTTTTTTTATATTTCTTAGCTAATAAGAATAATTTTTGATGTCCTTTGTGAACCCCATCAAAGTTACCGATCAAGATAATTGAATCTTTATATCTATTATTGATATTAAAATTCTTATATATGATTTTTGATTTTACCATTTCAATTCCGATTGAATATAATTACAAATCGCTTCGTAAGATTTTGCAACTGTTTCAATTCCTTTTTCTTTAATCTCATCCTTATGAATTCCATTTGAAATTATCAAAGAGTCATAATTTAATAGGTTTGCCCCTTTTATATCAGTATTTAAATTATCACCTATGGAAAGAATTTTTTTATTTTTGTTATCGATAGATTGATTATAAACTTCAGGATAAGGTTTTCCAAAGTAAACAACTTCTCCACCCATTTTTTCAAAAATCATTGCAACAGAACCAGCACAAAATTCTCGTGTGTTTCCTCTGTCAACGATCAGGTCAGGATTTGTGCAAATCATCTTTTTTTTTATATTTCTTTCAAATAATTCTTTATAATATTTTAAGTCTTCATTGTGATCATCAAACAATCCGGTGCATAAAATATATTCGCTTTTTTCTATATTATTTAATTTCATTTTTTCAAAGTCTTTAAATAAATCAAAGTCTCTTGGTGGACCCACATGAAAGAAAGATTTGTTAATTAGATTTTTTTTTAGATAAATGAGAGCTGCCTCACCAGAGGTAAAAACATGGTCTCTAATTTCTTTTTCCATACCTAGTTTTTCCAAAAAAGATTTTACCGCATGATTAGGTCTAGGCGCATTTGTGAGTAAAATATAGTCCTTCCTTTTTTTATTGATCTCTTTAAGCGCTTTTATGGCTTCAAGATGTAGAGTAACCCCGTTATGAACCACTCCCCACAGGTCAACATAAAATAGCTGATAATTGTCTGCTATAGAACTTAGACCTTCATTATCTAAATTTTTAGTCATGAAATTAATCTATAAACCATAAAACCCTCAAATTCCCTTATTTTTTGACTAACTAATTTTTAACTATATCTTGAAATAGTAAGGCCAATCTCTATATGAAGTCCATATTAATAAGGAGAATTTATGAAATTTAGACCGTTACACGATAGAGTTCTAATAGAAGTTTTAGATAGCAGCGAAAAAACTGCTGGTGGAATAATCATACCTGATACTGCTCAGGAAAAGCCACAGGAAGGTAAAGTAGTAGCTGTTGGTGGTGGTGCAAAAACTGAAGACGGCAAAACGATACCAATGGATGTAAAAGTTGGAGATAAAGTTTTATTTGGCAAATGGTCAGGAACCGAAGTCAAAATTGATGGCAAAGAATACAGCATAATGAAAGAGTCAGACATTATGGGTGTCTCAAGCAAGTAATATAATTTAAAGGAGAAAATAAAATGGCAAAAGTAGTAAAATTTGATGCAGAAGCAAGAGCAGCAATGATTAGAGGAGTCAATGTTCTTGCTGATACAGTTAAAGTAACGTTAGGACCAAAAGGAAGAAATGTGGTTATGGACAAATCTTATGGTGCTCCAAGAATTACAAAAGATGGTGTATCTGTTGCAAAAGAAATTGATCTTGAGGATAAATTTGAAAACATGGGTGCTCAAATGGTTAAAGAGGTTGCTAGTAAAACAAATGATGAAGCTGGTGATGGAACAACCACAGCAACTATTCTCGCACAAGCTATTGTAAAAGAAGGTGTAAAATATGTTACTGCAGGAATGAACCCTATGGATGTTAAAAGAGGAATTGATGCAGCAGTGGATGTAGTTAAGCAAAATCTTGTATCCTCAGCTAAAAAAGTGAAAGATAGTGATGAGATTGCTCAAGTTGGAACGATTTCTGCTAATGGCGATAAAGAAATAGGTACTATGATTTCGAAAGCAATGCAAAAAGTTGGTAATGAGGGTGTTATCACGGTTGAAGAAAACAAAGGAATTGAAACAGAATTAGATGTTGTTGAAGGTATGCAGTTTGATAGAGGATATTTATCTCCATACTTTATTACAAATAGTGACAAGATGACAACTGAATTAGAAAATCCTTTTATTCTTTTACACGAAAAAAAATTAACAAACCTACAGCCAATGGTTCCTCTTTTAGAGGCAGTTGTTCAAGCTGGACGACCATTAATGATTATTTCTGAAGATGTTGAGGGTGAAGCATTGGCTACTTTAGTAGTAAATAAATTAAGAGGTGGATTAAAAGTTGTGGCTGTAAAAGCACCAGGATTTGGAGATAGAAGAAAAGCTATGCTTGAAGACATAGCCATACTTACAGGTGGTTCAGTCATTTCTGAGGATCTAGGAATTAAACTTGAAAATGTTAAACTTGATGATCTTGGCTCTTGTAAAAAAATTAAAGTAGATAAAGATAACAGCACTATAGTTAACGGTTCAGGTAAAAAATCAGATATAGAAGCTAGATGTTCTTCAATCAAACAACAAATTGATGAAACAACTTCAGACTACGATAAAGAAAAACTGCAAGAGAGATTAGCAAAATTAGCTGGTGGTGTTGCAGTAATTAAAGTTGGTGGTGCAACAGAAGTTGAAGTAAAAGAGCGAAAAGACAGAGTTGAAGATGCTTTAAATGCAACAAGAGCTGCCGTGGAGGAAGGTATTGTAACAGGTGGTGGTTGTGCACTGTTGTACGCTGCCCAAGAACTTGAAAAAGTTAAAGCAAAAGGTGAAGACCAGAAAGCTGGTGTTGATTTGGTAAGAAGAGCATTAGAGGCTCCTATTAGACAAATTACAAAAAACGCTGGAGTTGATGGTTCAGTAGTAGTTGGTAAATTGCTAGAACAAAATAAAAAAACTCACGGTTATGATGCACAAAACGAGGAGTATTGTGATATGTTCGCTAAAGGTATTATTGATCCTGTAAAAGTTGTTAGAACTGCCTTACAAGATGCAGCATCTATCTCAGGATTATTGGTAACAACTGAAGCTATGATAGCTGATAAACCTGAGGAAAAAGATGCAGCTCCTGCTGGAATGCCTGGAGGAATGGGTGGCATGGGTGGCATGGGTGGCATGGGAATGTAATAGGCCCAAACACCTAAAAGATTTTAAAAACGCCAAAGAAGTTCGTTTCTTTGGCGTTTTTTTTATTTTGATAATCACTTTATTTCAATAACTATTCAATACTTGTTAAGACTTAATTACACTATATTTTGATACTAAAAATTAATACAAATTAATTAGATATGAAGGTATTTACAAATATAACAAAAATTTTTATTTTCCCTGTATATTATTTAATACATAAAAATTTAATATTTGGACTGATCCATAAATTATTTATAAAAAAATTTAATTACAAAAATTTTATTTTTAATTTAGATCTAAAAAATATACCACTTGCCTCTCGTTCATCTTTTATTTTTAAAACTTATGAATACAATGATAGAGTATTAGTTGAAAAACACATAAATAATAGAAATAAATGTATTGTAATTGGAGGTGGAATAGGTTTTATACCTACTCTTGCATTTCACAAATCAAGAAACAAGGTATTGGTATTTGAAATTAATAAAGTAATCATTAATAATTTAAAAAAAAATTTGTTACAAAATAACTGTAAGTTTACTCTATTCAGAAATAATCTAGTTTTTCAAGATAAACCTCGAACAAGTAATTATTATATCTCAAGAGATTTTTTATGCACATCTCAATACGATAGCAATGGAAAATTAGCAAAAGTAGATAACATTTATAGTAAGAAAATTTTAGATTTTAAAAAATTTAACACGCTTATCATTGATGGTGAAGGTGTGGAAGAGTATTATTTAAACAACTTAGATAAGATCAAACATATACATTATATTATTTTTGAGCTTCATAATAATTTTTTTAATTTAAAAAAAATTAATTCTCTTTTTCTTAAATTAAAGAAAAATAAATTTACTTTAATTGATAAATGTTTTAATTCTTACTTTTTCAAAAAAAATATTATTTAAATAATCAATGTCTAAAAGATACAGCGGAAAATCATTTAAAGACTCAAGTGTAAGTAAAAAACCAAAATTTTCTCTTAAAGAAAAAAGGAGATTAAAAAGAGAAAAGGCAAAAAAAACAAAATAACAACATTTTTTGATCAAAATCCCAATATTTATTGGTTTTTTTAAAGTTTTCAAAAAAAATTTTTAGGGTATAAGAGCCAGGATTTATGAGCAAAGATATAAGAAACATCACTATAATCGCACACGTTGATCACGGAAAAACCACCTTAATTGACAATTTAATGAAGCAGAGCGGTTCGTTTCGAGAAAATGAAGTTGTTGACGAAAGATTGATGGATTCAGGTGAACTTGAAAAAGAGAGAGGAATAACAATCTTAGCAAAACCTGCGTCTATTAATTGGAAAGATACAAGAATAAATATTATTGATACACCAGGTCACAGAGATTTTGCAGCAGAAGTTGAAAGAGTTTTAAGCATGGCAGATGGCGCATTACTTTTAATAGATTCTGCTGAAGGAGTTATGCCTCAAACAAAATTCGTTCTATCTAAAGCTCTAAAACAAGGCTTAAAACCAATTGTTGTAATCAATAAATTGGACAAATCAGATCAGAGAGCCAATGAAGTTTTAGATGAAACTTTTGACTTGTTTGTAAGTTTAGATGCAAATGAAGATCAACTAGACTTTCCTGTCTTATATGCAAGTGGAAGATCTGGTTGGGCTGATAAAGAAATTGATGGTCCAAGGGAAAATTTAAATCCTTTATTAGATCAGATTATTGATCATGTAAAACCTGCTGAACTTGATAAAACAAAACCCTTTGCAATGCTGTCTACTCTTCTTTATGCAGATAATTTCTTAGGGAGAAGTTTAGTTGGAAGAATTGCGCAAGGAACCGCAAAAGCTAATCAATCGATCAAGGCAATAAATCTAAAAGGTGAAAAAGTGGATGAAGGAAGACTTACTAAAATTTTTAGATATGAGGGTACAAAAAAAGTACCAATCGAAATTGGTGAGGCGGGAGATATTGTAGTTGTCGCTGGCTTAGAAAAAGCAAATGTTGCTGACACAATTTGTGATCTTGAGGTAAATGATCCTATTAAAGCTACTCCAATCGATCCACCAACAATGTCTATTACAATTACTGTAAACACATCTCCTCTTGCAGGAACTGAGGGTAAAAAACTTACAAGTACTCAAATAAGAGATAGATTGCTTCAAGAAGCACAGAATAATGTTGGAATTACTTTTACAGAAAATGAAGGTAACGATTCTTTTGTTGTAAGTGGTCGAGGTGAATTAATGTTAGAAATTTTACTTACTCAAATGAGAAGAGAAGGTTTTGAAATGACTGTTAGTCCCCCAAAAGTTCTCTATAAAAAAGATGAAAATGGTAACAAACTTGAACCAATAGAAGAAATAACTATGGATCTCGATGAAGAACATTCATCAAAGATTATTGACTCCATGAATAGAAGAAAAGGCAAATTAATTGAATTAAAAGATACTGGTAAAAATAAAAAAAGATTAATCTTCCATGCACCAACAAGAGGTTTAATGGGATACACAAGTCGGTTTCTAACACTTACAAAAGGTAATGGTGTAATTAACAGAATTTTTCATGCGTATGGGCCATTTGAGGGTGAAATGGAAGGTAGGAGAAATGGTGCACTTATTTCAATGGAACAAGGAAAAGCAGTTGCATTTGCAATATTTAATTTACAGGCTAGAGGAGAGATGTTTGTAACTCATAATGATCCTGTTTATCCAGGTATGATTGTGGGATTATCTCCTAAACCTGGAGATATGATTATTAATGTTATGAAGGGCAAAAAATTAACTAATATGAGAACACAAGGTACAGATGAAAATGTCGTTTTAACACCAGTAAGAAAAATGTCCATTGCAGAACAATTAAGTATGTTAAATACTGATGAGGCTTTGGAAATCACTCCAGACTCTTGTAGATTGAGAAAAGCCATTCTCGATCCGCACGAAAGAAAAAGAAGTGAAAAATCAGGCGCTGCAGCCTAATCGAAAATTTTATCAACTAAATACAGGCCTAAGGCAACACAAGGACCGATTCCAAAAGCAAATAATAAAGTTCCCACACCCACAGTTCCACCTAAGTACCATCCAATACTTACAACAGAAATTTCTAAGAATGCTCTTACGGCAGCAACTGGTAAATTTGTTTTTTTTTGGAGACCAATCATCAAACCATCTCTTGGCCCAGCTCCAAGATTAGATACAAGATAAATACCTCCACCAATTCCAACGGTTATTACTGAAATTATTGCCAGAATTAATTGATAAAAGTAATTAGATGGGGTTGGAACAAATTTTATACAAAGATCGATCATCAGTGCAATAATGATTGCATTAAGTATTGTCCCCATCCCTGGTTTTTGACCAAGCGGTATCCACAAAATTAAAACTGCAACACTTATCAAAAATGTTATTGTTCCTATACTCAAATTAACATTTAAAGAAATACCTTGAGCTAAAACACTCCATGGAGAAGCACCAGTAAAAGATACAATTAATAGACCTTCTCCAAGACCAAATAACATCAAGCCAAAACATAAAAAAAAGAATGTAGAGAATTTTGGTTTAAAATTATAAGGCTTATCTGAACTCCAATTAACCCTTGGTATTTTCTTAATTTTTAAAAACATTTTAATAAGTTATTTCTATTGTTAATAAAGTCTATTAAACTAGTTGTTTAATGAAAAAAATTATAGTCATTTTATTTCTTTTTATTTATCCAACAAATTCAATCGCTCATATTGGACATTACATTAAATACAACAAAATTGAGATGGAGATTTTTCGAAATGGTGAACTTATTGGCTATAATCATTATTTTTTCAATAGAAATGGATCAGAAACTATTGTTACTAATCAAATTAAGTTTGTGGTTAAACTTTTGGGAGCAACAGTTTTCCAAGTTGAGGGTTATAGCGAGGAAAAATATTTCAAAGATCAATTAGTTTCTTATAATTCTAAAACTTTACAAAATGACAAAAAGAAGTTTGTTAATTTAACATTTGATCAAAAAAATAAAAAATTTAATATCAAAGGCTCTTCATTTAATGGAGAAGCCTCAACTGATAATGTGATTGGAAATTGGTGGAATCACAAAATTTTACAAGCGAGTTCTCAAATAAGTCCTATCTCAGGAAGTATTAAGGATCAAGTTGTAACTTTTTTAGGTAAAGAAAAAATAGATCTTTATGGAAAAGTTTATAATGTTGATCATTTTACACTGAAATCTAAAGACATGAGTATACCGAAAGATAAAAGATTAGATTTTGACATTTGGTATGATCGTAAAAATTTAATGATATTAAAAGTATCCTATTCAAGAATGGGTAACTGGGAATATAAATTAAAGAATTTTAATTAATTTCTCTTGAGATTTTTCTAAATAAATCATGTGCACTTATCCATCCTGACTCTAATCTAGGTCCTACAAACCAATCAGCACAAACACCCAATCTTTTCCTAGGATCCCAAAAACTCTTAATTTTAAATGGTCTCGAATTTGAAGAATACCGCCAACCGTGATTAAGTGAATAATAAATCTTTGTTTTTTTGATATTTGAAAGTTTAAAAAATTTATCGATCATAATTTGTGAATTTTCTTTTTTGTTATTCTTGTTTTTATTAATCTTTTTATTTGCCCATTTAAATGTACTTTGAAGAGTCCATAAATCATATTTTGATTTAAATCTTTTTTTTGAGTTTTCATTTCCTGCCCAGCCCAGAATTGAGTCTTCAAAAAGATAGCTACTATTTGAATTCTTGTTTTTTTTTATTGCAATCATAGTAGTAATATTTGCATCCATTTTTATTGATTTTCTTAAAAAAGAGTTATTAATAAATTTCTTAGAAAGTTTTTTTAATTGTGGAAAAGGACAAGTCAAAATTAAGTTTTTAAAGGATCTTAATTTTCCATCGTCAAATAACAAATACCAGAGTTTATTTTTATAATAGATTTTTTTTAATTCACTATGATAATTGCAATTAATTTTCTTTAGCAAATGTTTGCTGATATCATTATTTCCATTTTTACCAATTACTTTTAAATGTTTTTTATCCTCTTTTTTTTTTGAATTAAGAAAAACATGTTTGCCTCTCCATACTTTTAAAATTCTTTTTTTTATTAAATCTTTAGTAAATTTTTTAAATTCCTTAGTTTTTGGTGAAATATACTGAGTGCCATGATCAAAGCCTGTTTTGCCTTTTATTCTTTTAAAAGATGCACGACCCCCAGGACCTCTTGCTTTATCAAACAAAATTACTGAATATTTTTTATTAAGAAGATTTGCAATCGTGGATCCAGATATTCCAGAACCAATTATACAAAATTCACTCATTTACCAGCAACAACCATTCCCTCTATTAACATGGTTGGTGAGTTAGTTGCATATTTGAACTCTAAATCATTTGCTAAGGTAATATTTTGAAACATGTCTTTAAAATTACCTGCTATAGTAATTTCATTTATTGGATATTTAAACTCACCATTTTCAATTAAAAACCCGGTTGCTCCAACTGAATAATCTCCGGTCACAATATTACTTCCATGTCCTATGGTTTCGGTAATATAAAGACTTTTTGAATGTGAATTCAGTAAATCTTTAAAATTAATATTTCCATTCTCAAAATAAAGATTACTTGTTCCTCCACATCTTCCATTAGATTTAAGATTTAATTTTTTTCCATTGTAAGTATCAATCAGATAATGTTTCAAAATTCCTTGATCCACCAATTTAAGTGTGTCGGTTTTTACCCCTTCACTATCAAAATTTCTTGAGCCTAATCCTTTGAGCATATCAGGTTTGTCAAATACATTAATTTTATCTGAGAATATTTTTTGATTAACTTTATCCTTTAAAAAAGAAGTTCCTCTTGATATTGCTGATGAGGAAATAGCGCTTGCAAAAGTACTTAATACTCCCTTAGCTATTCTTTTATCAAAAATTATAGCAATTTTCTCACTCCCAATTTTTTTTGGACTTAATTTTCTTATGGTTTGATTAGCAGCTAAATTGCCTAATTCATCTGCATCATCTAGGTCTTTAAGAAAACATTTACTAGAGTATTCATAATCTCTTTCCATGCTTTTTTCATCTTTTGCAACTGTTACACTTGAAGCTGTAAATGAAGATGTTTTGTAACCATCACAAAAACCTTCGCTGTTAGCTAAAACAAAATTAGATTTATTTTGAGTAAAACTAGACTCAGTATTAACAATTTTTTTATCGTTGGAAGCTGCAGCTTCTAATTTTTTTAGATAATCTATTTTTTGATTATTTTCTATATGAGTTTCATCATAAAGATTTAGGTCTTTAGATTCTTTTGCAAATAAATCTCTGTCTGGCAAAGAATTAAATTCATCCTCAGGTGTATTTTTTGTAGTCTCAATACATTTTTCAATCAAAATATTTAAATTGTCATTAAGCAAATTAGAGGAAGATATTGATGATTTTTTTTTACCAATATATGTAGTGATGCTTAAGCCTAGATCATCTGATCTATTAGACTCATCTAATTTTTTATTTCTAAAATTTACAGTTTCAGAAATCGAGTTCTTTACAATCACACTTGAGTCTGTTGCACCTAATTTCTTTGCTAAACCTAAACAATATGATGCTTTTGTTTCTAAAAATTCTTGATCTTTAACCATTTAAAGTTTCGTACCACCCACAGTCATCTTATTTATTAATATAGATGGCTGTGCTACACCTACGGGGACACCCTGTCCAGCTTTACCACATGTTCCAATTCCAGGGTCCATCATCATATCATTGCCTACCATAGAAACTTCTTTTAAAATTGAAGGACCGTCTCCAATTAATGTTGCACCCTTAATTGGTGATCCAATTTTGCCATTAACAATTTCATAAGCTTCAGTGCAATTAAATACAAATTTTCCAGATGTAATATCAACTTGTCCACCACCAAAACTTACTGCAAAAATACCTTTGTCGACTGCCTTAATCATTTCTTCTTGGGTTTGCTTACCGCTTAGCATCATCGTATTTCTCATTCTTGGTAGAACTATATGTCTATAGTTTTCTCTTCTTCCGCTACCTGTAGATCTTGTTTTCATCAAACGTGCATTGAGCCTGTCTTGCATAAAATTTTTTAAAATTCCATTTTCAATTAAAACAGTTTTTTCTGTTGGTGTTCCCTCATCGTCAATTGTAAGACTGCCTCTTCTATTATCAATGGTACCGTCGTCAACAATTGTAACTCCTTCACTTGCAACTTTTTGGCCCATCAAATTATGAAATGCTGAAGTTTTCTTTCTATTGAAATCTCCTTCTAAACCATGACCAACAGCCTCATGAATTAATATTGCTGGCCACCCAGGTCCGAGTACAACCTTCATCTCTCCTGCTGGCGCCGGTTTACTCTCTAAATTTACTGATGCTATCCTTAAAGCTTCGTCACAAACACTTTTCCAATTTTCATCTTTTAAATATGAGTCATAAGATTGTCTTCCACCAACACCGTATACGCCTGTTTCTTTTCTGCCATCTTTCTCCACCATAACTGACACATTAAATCTTACTAAAGGACGGACATCTGACAAAGTCTCTCCACCAGATCTAATTATTTCTACAGACTTTTGCTCTCCCAAAAAATTAGCTGTAACTTGTTTAACCTTATCACCTTTAGATCGTAAATAATCATTTACATCATTCAATATTTTTATTTTTTCATTAAGAGATTTTTGCTCAATAGGATTAATATTGTCATAATACTTTTTATTTGATTTAGGAATTTCATGATTGTAAGTACCTTTGACAGATTTTAAAGTTGACTTTAAATTTTCTGAAGATTGTTTTAAAGAGTTCTTAGAAATCTCATTAGAATGAGAATAAGCGACCACTTCATCAGATATAGCTCTAAAACCAAATCCTAAATCTGAATTATAACTAGAATTTTTAATTTTGTTATCATCTAATAGTATCGACTCAGATTTTGAATTTTCCAGATACAATTCGCCATCATCACATTTTTGCAAAGTGTCAGAAATAATACTTTCAGCCTCTTTTCTAGATACGTCAGATTTTTCGAAGAAATTACTCATATGAGACATTAAATAGATTGTTTCATAAAATTTTCAACTAGAGTATTTTACGCATGTACATATCTGAGACAAATTAGTAATAAATTCACTTATTATGAAAGTTTATTTTAATAATTCTTGTAAAATTTGTAAGGCCGAAATTGATCTTTATAAAAAAGAAAAAATAGATGAAATCGATTGGGTTGATATTACAGATAATGAATTGGCTGAAAAGGAAACTTCTAAAGACAGTAAACAACTTTTAAGAAGGCTTCATATCAAAGATGGTGAGAAAGTTTTAGGAGGTGCAGAGGCATTTTTATTATTATGGAAAAAAATGCCAAAATATAAATTTCTCTATAAATTTTTTAAATTACCAATCATCTTTAATATATTTTCAGTTGTATATGAAATAGTAGCCTTTTTTCTTTACTTAAAAAATAAAAAGCAACTAAAAAAATCTAACTTGTGAAAAATAATAAAAATTTACTTAATAAAGACATGGAGGATACAAACATTACTAAGACTATTGAGTACATTAGTAATATAATTTTATTTTTTTTTCTTCTTAATCTAACAAAATCCTTATCATCCAGATCAGAAATGTCTCTCTCACCAACTACTGGATAATCATAAGTAAATCGCCACGTACTTTCACCAAGTCTTGGGTCTAAATTATTATAATATGTGATCCACGCAATAATGTATCTGAAAACTAAATATAAAATTATTAAAAAGGCAGATCCTAAAATCATATAAGATAATATCTAATTAAATATAAATGTTTAATTATTATTTTTGGCTCTTTTCCTTGCAATAAGCTGTGTTAAAGAGTCTACCATGGTGTCTGAAGCTTTAAAGATGTCTACATTTCTAAACTCATGGGAAAGATTTTTTTCAGGGTTTGTTTTATCTTCAATGACAATTCCTTCATCTGGAGAGTTATTTTTGATGTAAATTAATAATAACCACTCATCATCTGATGACTCGTCCCATTTAATAAAAACTTCTCCAGTTTCAAATCGTCTATCTATACATCGAAAAATAGACATATCTCGTGTAATATGTCTTTTATTGAGTTGAAATACTAAACTACTTGCGCTTCTGTAAAAACTTTCAAGTGCAAATTCAACTTTTTGTCTTGCTAATGTATATTCTTTTTCTTTTTCTAATAAGGTTTCTCTGTCTTCGTCACCTTGAAGTTTAACACCTAGTGCCTCAACTCTTTCTTTGATTTTTTGATCTCTTAGTAATCTGTATTTTTCTTTAAGTTTGTCGATTCTCTCTTGTAGCCCAGAATAATCTTCTCTTTTTTCTTTTAGGGAAATTTTCTCAAGTTTTTCTAGTTCTTTAACTTCTCTTATTCTGAATTTTTCAATTTGTTTATCTAATCTTAATTGTTTTAAAAATTGTTTTTGCTTTTCTGCTTGTTCGATTCTTAAAAGCGCTTGTTCTTTTCTTAAAAATAATTTTATATCTTTCGTTCTCTGTTTTTCTAATCTTTCCTCTTCTCTTAGCGTTTGCTCCCTCAGCTTTAATCTTAAATTTTCTTGTTCTTTTTTCTTCTCTGCTTCTTCGATTTTTTCTTTTCTCTCCCTTTCAATTTTTTCTATTTTTATTCTTCTTTTTTCATCGGTTTTTAATATCTTGTAATTAGAAATTGTCTCTGAAATCTTGTCAAAAAAACTCTGAATACTTTTTTCCAAACCAAAATTAAATTTGAAATTAAATTGTGGTTTGAGAGATAATTGAAACTTAACTAGTTTTAAGACTAGGCTATCTTTCTGTTTTTTTTTTATTTTTGCTTGGTAATTGACTTTTTTTGGTTTTTTAGACTTCTTTTTTTTCTTTTTTTTAATTAACTTATTTTTTCTTTGTTTTTTTGAGCTTTTTCTAATTTTATTTATTTTTCTTTTAGCTCTCTTAGCTTTATTTTTCTTTTTAATTTTTGTCTTTTTTTTTGATTTTTTCTGTTTTTTTTTCATTTCTAAGAAGAAATGACCCTATCAATAATTTATTGATAAATATAGTCTCTAGTCACAGGTGTTGAACTATAATTTTTAGTAAGTTGAAATTGATATACAACTTGATCTCCCCACTTGAATGCCATTTCACAACCAGCAAGATAAAACTCCCACATTCTAAAAAATTTTTCATCAAACATTTGAATAATTTTATCTTTATTTTTTAAGCAATTTTCTTTCCAATGTCTCAACGTGTGTGCGTAATGAAGCCTTAAAACCTCAATATCTGTTACTATTAAGCCAGCTTTTTCAATAGGGTTGGTTACTTCACTCAAACTTGGAGTATAACCACCAGGAAAAATATATTTCGTAATCCATGGATGAGGATCTCTTGGAGGATTTACAGATCCAATAGTGTGTATCAGTGAAACCCCGTCTTCTTTCAACATTTTTTCGATTTGTTTGAAAAATTTTTTATAAAATTTCCTTCCAACATGTTCGAACATCCCAACACTTACAATTCTGTCAAATTTTTCATTTAATTCCCTATAATCCATTAGTTTAAACTTTACTTGATTTTCTAAATTCAATTCTTTAGCTTTTTGGGCACAATAATTAAGTTGGTTCTCTGATAAAGTAATACCTGTTACTTCACATTGAGCACTTTTGGCTATATCAATGGCAAGTGAACCCCAGCCACATCCAATATCTAAAACTTTTTGGTTAGGTTTTATATTTAATTTTTTAATTATATGTTGAATTTTATTATTTTGAGCTGTTTCTAAACTATCATTTTCATTTTTAAAATATGCACAAGAATATTGTCTTTTTGGATCTAAAAATAAGTCATACAAGTCGTCCTTGATATCATAATGGTGAGATACATTCATTTTGGATTTTTTAATAAAATTAAAGTTAGTCAAATATCTATATGATCCCCTTAATCTATTTATTAAATAACTAAAAAAGTTTAATTCTCCCCTTCCAAAATTCATTAAGGCAAGATCTAAAAAATCTGTAAGTGTGCCATTTTCAATTATAATTTCACCATTAGTATATGCCTCACCAAAATATAAATCAGGATGAAATAACAACTTATAATGAAGATTTTTATTTAAAATTTTTAATTTAATAGGGTTATTGTCTGGTTCTCCAATAATATAATCTTTAGAATTAGCATCAGTTAACACAAAACCACCTTTTTTAAAAATTTTATTAAGAAATCTTGCTAATTGCATTTTATGCCGCCAAGGTTGATTTGTTATAAAATTCTAAATCTTTCAATCTATTCATTAATTCTTCCTCATCATTTCGATTTAAAAGACTTAGTGGTGGTAAAATATTTTTATATATTTTGTCATTTTGAGAACAATAAGTATGCAAACCTGAAATTAGATTATATCTATCAAAAGTGTTTCTCACATCACATAACTTATCATTATGTAACTGCTTTTTTCCTGCAAAAAAATCATCGTAAACTTGCCTAGATAATTCTGCTGTAACGTTGCATGTTGCAGTTATTATACCAGAACATCCTATTTCCAAACCTTTTAATAATTTAATTTCTGAACCAGGTAAAATTGAAAAATTTTTAAGTTTTAAATTTTCGTATAAATTGTAAGAGCTATCTTTTACTCCAACTATTTGTTCTGGAAATTTATTAATAAGTGTCTCTACACACTTCAAGCTAAATTTATAACCACTAAGTTTTTCAAAATTATAAAGAATAATTTTACAATCTGGCACTGAATTAATTATTCTAGAATAGAAATCCAAAACCTCTGTATCACCATAACTATAATAAGCGGGAGGCATGATTAAAAATTTATTTAGACTCAATGAAATTGCTATCTTCATAAAATTTATTGTTTCGCCTAAAGAGTTTAGACCTGTGCCAATTATATGTTTATTCTGATATTTGCTTTTTGAGAGATTGTTAAGTAAGTCAATTTTTTCTGAAATAGGTATTAATTGAGACTGACCTGTGCTGCCAAATATTACCGTGCCATGACAGCCTTGATCGATAAGTTTCTCAGCATGCATTATTGTTTTTTCAACGTTCAGGCTTAAATCATTGTTAAGCACTGACATCGAAGCAGCAAAAATTCCACTTATTTTTGTCATAATAAAAATTTATATAAAAATATACTCAGTAAAGTTTATAAATACTATATGAAAATATTAGCAATTCAGAGCAGAATGGGTATTGGAGATACCATAATTTTCTTACCATTTATAAAGGCTTTATCCAAAAAATTTAATTCACCAATAAATATATTGGTAAAAGAAAATTCAAAAGCTAATCAATATTTACACCAAACAAAATATATTGATAAAATTCTTATCCTAGAGAGAGATAATAAAACGAATAATAGACATAGTGGTTTTTCTGGTTTTTTTAAATTAGCAGCCGATTTAAAAAAATATAAGTTCGATAAAATTTTTATTTTTAATTCATCTTTAAGATTTAACTTAATTGCTAAAATATCAGGTATTCCACAAATTTACCAATATCCATTGTTCACAAAAAACAAACAACACATAATTGAGGCTCCTAAAAAATTTTTAAAAGAAAATTTAGATTTAGACATTTATGAAGATCCTGAAGTACAAATCGACAGTGATTCAATTTCTAAAGCAGCAAAAAAATTTCAAATAGATAAAAATACTACAAATATTCTCTTGGGCATAGGTGGTTCTGGACCTACAAAAAGAATCCCTGCAAAAACTTTCTTAAGCGTTATTGATAAAATATCAAATATGAAAAATTGCAGATTTTTTCTTGCAACAGGTAAGGCAAATGAAGAACAGGAAATATTAAACGAAATTTTGCAATCTAAATTTAAGAATTTTTGTACTCGTTTAGATAATTTTACTATCAATGAAATTTTACCATTAATTAAGAATTGTAATGTATCCATTTGTAATGACTCGAGCTTTAGTCATTTATCCTCAGCTTTAGGTATTAAAACGATTACTTTAATGGCTGATACTCCCTTAATCTATGGAAATTATAGCTCAAAAATGTTTCCAATAATTCCAGAAGGAGAAAGCACAGTCACACATAATACTTTGGGTAAAGATAAAATTGATCCGCAAAAAATTTTTGAGAGATTTTTAGAGATTATTGCTTAAGAAATATCGTTTAGCACAATATCTTTAGCCTCATTAACAATTGAGGATAATCTTGAAGTTTCAGGAGATATATCGGGATGAATTTTTTTTTGGATTTTTATATATGCTTTATTAACATCTTCTTTGGTAACTTTTTTATTCATATCTAAATTTAAAATTTTGTATGCCTCTGAAACTGATATAGACGAAACGTTATTGGTGCCTGCTTGGTTAAAAGAAAAGCGACCAGATCTTCTTAATGTTTGAATAAGTCTAAAAAGAGAAATTAATTGGAAAATAGATAAACCTTTTAATTTTAATAAAGCTAAACTTGCCAAAGTAAGAGGTAAGGTTAATAAAAATTTTCCACCAATAGCAAACAAGACTGCTAAAGCAATTAATCCCAATATGATTAAAAATCTTAAGCCTTTTGAAATTTTCCTAGACGAAATGTTGGTTATTAAACGTAATAGAAAATAAAAAATGGCTAATATAACCACTGTATAAATTATTATATTCATATATTTTTGATTTAATGAAAATACCACAACTTAAAAAAAAACCAGAGCTTAAATCTTGTCACAATACCACGTGGGAAGATAATTATAGTTGGATCCATCAGGATAATATTCTTGAGGTTTTAAAAGATAGCTCCAAGCTACTTCCAGATGTTAGGAAATATCTTGAAGAAGAAAATAATTTTACAGAACATAATTTAAAAGACACAAAAAAGTATCAGAAAATCTTATTTGATGAAATTAAAGGTAGAATAAAGTTAGATGATGAATCATTAAAATTTAAAGACAAAGAATATGAATATTGGACTAAAACAACTGCAGTAGGAAATTATTCAATAAAACTTAGAAAGAAAATTGGAAGTGATACTGTTGAAGAATTTTGGAATGGTGATGTAGAAAAAGAAAAATTAAAAACTGAATATTTCGGTGTAGGTGATTTAGAGGTAAGTTATAATGACAAACTTTTAGGTTATTCTTTAGACTTAAAAGGATCTGAATATTATACAATTTACATAAGAAATATTACCTCAGGAAAATTAGTCACTGAGAAAATAGAAGAAACAAGTGGAAGTATTGTTTTTAGTTTGGACGATCAATATTTTTTTTATTCAAAACTTGATGAATTCCATAGACCAAGAAAAATATATAGACACAAAATTGGATCATCAGTCAAAGATGATGAGCTTATTTTTGAAGAGAAAAGTGAAGCATTTACTGTGGGCATAAGTTTGAGTTCAGATGAAAAATATTTTTTTATAACAACATCAGACCATAATACCTCCGAACAATACTTCTTTGAGGTAACAGAAAAAAATCCGAAGCCAAAATTAATTATAAAAAGAAAAAAGGGTGTAATTTATTCAGTCAATTCTTGGGGTAGATATTTTTATTGTCATACTAATGATGGTGCAGAGGATTTCAAAATCGAACGATGTGAAGATTTATTAAATCAAAAGTGGGAAATTTATATAGCTGCTAAAGAAGAGGTTTTAATTGGAGGATTAATATTTTTAAATGACTGGATTATCAGAGGAGAAAAATCAAATGCATTAGGAAAATTATTTGTAAGAAATAAACAAACAGGAATTGAGGAAGAATTAAAATTTACTGACGAGTCTGTGATTGTGCCTAGTGTTTCATTAATACAAAGAAATAAAAATACTGACTCAGTTTACTTGTCATATTCATCCCCGAAAACACCAGGTAAAACTTATTTATACAATTTAAAAACAAAAGAAAAAAAATTAGTAAAAGAACAAGAAATCCCATCTGGTCATAATCCAGATGACTTTATAGTTGAAAGACTAGAATGCCCTTCTCATGATGGAAGATTAGTTCCACTTACAATTACCAGGCACAAAAAAACAAAAATTGATGGTTCAGCAAATTTACTTTTGTATGGCTATGGATCGTATGGAAGTTCAATGACACCAGATTTTTCCTCAACTAAATTGAGTTTAATTAACAGAGATATTATTTGGGTAACCGCACACATTAGAGGAGGAATGGAAAAAGGAATGAAATGGTGGAAAGAAGGGAAGCTTCTTAATAAAAAAAATACATTTGAAGATTATATACATGTAGCAAAGTTTTTGATTGAAAAAAGATATTCATCGAAAGGAAAAATTATTGGTATGGGTGGATCAGCTGGTGGTTTATTAATGGGAGCAGTAGTCAATCAATCCCCAGAATTATTTCTTGGAATTGTTATGGCTGTGCCGTTTGTTGATTCATTAACAACTAACTTGGATCATTCTTTGCCCCTTACTGTTGGAGAATTTGATGAATTCGGAAATGCAAAAGATAAAAAAGATCATTTTGATTATATTTATTCTTATGCTCCATATAACAACATCAAAAAAATGGATTATCCTCACATGTTAATTACTACAAGCTTAAGTGATAATAGAGTGCTATTCGATGAACCGGCAAAATTTACAGCCAAACTTAGAGATTTAAAAACTGATAATAATTTGCTTTTGTTAAAAACTGAAATGAACGCAGGCCACGGAGGGAAATCAGGTAGAGATGGTGCCATTGAAGAAATAGCTTTTGACTACGCATTTATTTTAAAGATCTCTGAAAAAATTAAAATTTGATATCTTGAAAAAAAACAAATAACCCCCATATAAACAATGTTGGTCGCCTAATGGGGCTAACAATAAATAAACTTGCTTAACAAAGGAGGATATTATGACAAGTAAGGATTTATCTATATTCAACTCGCTTAGACCCTTTTCAATTGGTTTTGACGATATGTTTGACCAATTTGAAAATATGCTTGGTAATGGTTCTTTGACTATGCAGTCAAACTACCCGCCTTATAACATCAGAAAAACTGGTAAGGATAATTATGCAATCGAAGTTGCTTTAGCTGGTTTTAATAAAAATGATGTTGAAGTTGAGTTTGAAGATAATTTATTAACTGTAAGAACTAAACAAGTTAATAAATCTGAGAATAATAATGCTGATGGAGAAATAATTCACAAAGGTATTTCTCAAAGACAATTTGCCAGATCATTTACTATAGCTGACGATGTGAAAGTTAATGGTGCTGAGTTAAAAGATGGTCTTTTAACAATATCTTGTGAAAGAATTGTTCCTGAGCATAAAAAAAGAAAACTTATTGAAATTAAATAAGTACACCTTGCTTGCGGAGATAAATTCTCCGCAGGTAATTAAAAGCAACCATTAGAAACAAATCCAATAACAATCAATTTTGCGTTTACTTCAAATCTTCTTTCGCAAGGTATTCCATATTTTTTTGTGTTATAAACTAAAACTAAATTTCCTTTTTCATTTTTAAAATCTTCGTCTGGGCTGCCCAAACTGCTTTTTAAATCTTGAGAGGACTTACCTATAAATGCACTTAATTTTTTATTTTCCTTTTCAACAATAGCATCAGTTTTTTGCTTAATTGTCTGACAACCTAATAAAGAAAATATTATAAATACACTTAGAATTGAGATCTTAATTTTTTTCATAATTTTATAATAACAACGTAATTATGGCATAAATATAAACTTGTGGGTTGAAAATTGTTAATAAGAATTAATTTTGACGGGTAATACGGGAAAGAATCAAATATTTTGCGATTTATAGGAGGATAAATGCTTGAAAAATATTTTGAATACAAAAAACATAAAACAGATTTTAAAACTGAAGTAATTGCTGGAACAACTACGTTCTTAACAATGGCTTACATAATGTTTTTAAATCCATTCATCTTATCAGGAGAATTCGCCGGTCCTGAAAAAGGTTTCTTTGATTTCGGCGCAGTGTACACAGCAACTATTTTAGCAACAGCTTTAGCCTGTTTTATAATGGCTTTTTACGGAAAAACTTGGCCAATTGGACTAGCACCAGGTATGGGTATAAATGCTTTTGTTGCTTTTGGAGTTTGTGCCGGCATGGGTTATACGCCACAACAAGCTCTTGGTGCAGTTTTGGTTGCAGGGGTATTGTTTTTAATTATATCACTTACTCCTATTAGAGCTTGGTTAATTAACTCAATTCCAAAAAGTTTAAAACTAGGAATAGGTGCGGGTATTGGATTGTTTCTTGCAATTATTGGATTACAAATTATGGAAGTTGTAGTTGATAATCCTGTAACACTAGTACAGCTTGGAAATTTAAGTGATCCATTAGTTCTTCTTGGATGTGCAACTTTTATTGCAATTATTGTACTTGAAAAAATGAATGTAAAAGGAAATATCATTATAGGTATTTTGTTTTTCAGCGTTATCGCTTGGGCAACTGGTCTAGCTAAATTTAATGGAATAGCGAGCGCGCCACCACCAATGACATACCTTTTTGAATTTGACTTATCTGCTGCCATGACTGCTGGAATGTCTACAGTAATATTTACTTTATTATTTATAGATTTCTTCGATACAGCTGGAACATTAACTTCTGTTGCAAACGTTGCGGGTAAAGTTGATAAACAAGGAAAAGTTCAGGACATTAATAAAGCAATGTTGTCTGACAGCGTTGGGACTGTTGCAGGTGCTATGATGGGAACAACAACTGTTACCAGTTATGTGGAGTCAGGAGCTGGTGTAAAAGCTGGTGGTAAAACTGGGATGACTTCCCTTGTAATAGGTATATTGTTTTTAGCATGTATATTTTTTGCACCTCTTGCAACAAGTTTACCAAAACAAATTGATGGTGCTGCCTTACTATTTGTTTCTGTTTTATTTATAAGAAATATAACAGACATAGAATGGAATGATATCTCAGAGTCAGCTCCAGCAATTTTAGCAATGATTGCTATGCCATTAACTTATAGTATCAGTAATGGAATTGCTTTGGCATTTGTTTCATATGCTTTAATAAAAATATTTACTGGAAAATTCTCTAGCACTTCTCCAGCAATATGGGTGATTGCAGCACTTAGTGTCGTAAGTTTTGCTGTAAGCTAAATAAAATTTAACGGGGCTAGTTTTCTAGCTCCGTTAACTAATTTTTTTTGATAATTTCTTCAATAGAAAGTTCTTCATAATGTTCTGTGGGCTGAACAATCCAAGGATCTGAATCTAATTTAATTGGACAAAAGTCTGGCTCAAAAGAAGATGATTTTTTTTTCCATAAACAAGCAGTTTTAATTTCTCTAATAAATTTTTTTGTTGGTTCGTAACTTTTGAGCCATTCAATGCTTTTATTAAGTGTTAGTCCTGTATCTGATAAATCATCGATTAAAAGGATTTTTTCAAAATCTTCTTCTTTAGCTAATGAGCTTATTTCTCTAGCAAACATTAGTTGGCCTTGTTGGTCTTCTAATCCTTTTCCTGTGTAACTTTGAATAACAATGTAAGCTATTGGGAGTTTTAGTATCCGTGAGAGGATATCAATTATAGGTGCTGCACCTCTCATTATTCCAACTAAAACTGTAGGTTTGTAATTATTATGAATTTCAATAGCTAATTTTTCTACTATTTTGATATATTCTTCAAAACTGACTATTAATTTATCTGCCATAGATTTTTTTATCATATAAAAAAAATTAAAAAAGATTAAAAAGTTGTTATGAAAATTTTTGATTGTTTTATGTATTTTGATGAAGAAACAGTTTTAGAATTAAGGCTGAACATCTTAGATAAATATGTGGATTATTTTGTGATTGTAGAGAGTTCTTTTACTCACAAAGGTGATAAAAGAGACTTAAAATTTAATCATCAAAAATTTAAAAAATTCAAAGATAAATTAATCTATATTACTTATGATGAAGAACCACAAGAAATAAGAAAAAACTTAATCAATGAAAAAGACAATGAGGCCATAAAATCATTTAAATATATTAAGAATGCTATCTTAAGAGAAAACGGTCAAAGAAATGAAGTTCTAAAAGGCTTAGAGACAGCAAAGGATGATGACATAATTTTAATTTCAGATGTTGATGAAATTCCAAATTTAGAAAGATTAGATTTATCAAAAATACAAGAAAAGATTATTCTTTTTAAACAAGATATGTTTTATTATAAATTTAATCTTAAGTTACCAAATCTTGATTGGACTGGTACAAAAGGATGTAGAAAAAAATTTCTTAAATCACCCCAATGGTTGAGAAATATTAAAGACAGAAAATATCCTTTTTACAGATTAGATACTTTTTTCTCTGATAAAAAGTATATTGACATCAAAATCATATCTAATGGTGGATGGCACTTTTCTAATTTAAAAACTGCTTCAGAAATTGAATTCAAACTTAAATCATATCTACACCACAGAGAATTCGACGAAAATCCTTTGTCTGTAGATGAAATAGATAGTTTAATCAAAAACAAACAAGCTATTTATGATCTAAAAGTTGATAAAAGAGTTAACAAAATTGGCGATGGTAGCAAACTTGAGAAATATCCAACACATAAATTACCTAAGTTTTTGCAAGATAACTTAAATAATTATAAAGAATGGATTGATTAAAATGAAAAAAGGATATTGGGTTAGTTTATATTTTAAAATAGATAATCAAGAAAACTTGAAGAAATATTCAGAGTTAGCTACACCAGTTATCAAGAGTTATGGTGGTGTGCCATTAATAAGAGGTGGCAAGCATGACACTTTTAATGGTGATGATTTTAGTAGGACTGTTGTGTGGGAATTTCCAAGTTATGCCAAAGCATTAGAATGTCATTCCTCTAAAGAATATCAAGATAGTTGGGCAGTAGCAAAAAAAACTACAAGAAGACACATGCAAGTGGTTGAGGGGTTTAGTACTGAATAGGCTCAGGATCTATACTTCTCCATAAATACCACGTTGCAACAGAACAATAAGGACTAAACCTTTTTTTTAATAAAGATACAAATTTATCAGGTGGTAAATATTTTTTTTTATAATTTTTTGAAATAGCTCTTAGAAGGCCGATATCCTGAATTGGCCAAATATTTGATCTGTTATATGTAAATAATAAAATCATTTCAGCTGACCATCTCCCTATTTGTCTTAATTGTGATAAATAATTAATAGCCTCCTCATCTGACATTTTATTAATCAGTTTAGGATTAAAAGTTTTATCTAATGTTTGCTTCGCTAAACTCTTTATGCCTAATACTTTCTGTCTGCTTAATCCACAGCTTTTCAATTGAGTAAAAGTCAGTTTAGATACTGTTTTTGCGTTAATTTTATTTTTACATTTTTTTTTAAACTTTAAAAAGACAGAATTTGCTGCTGCAACACTTATTTGTTGTCCAATTATACTTTTGCATAACGAAAAAAAAATATCTCGCCTTGAAGTTAAAATAGTTTCTGAAGGACTTTCATAACTTTTGATTAACTTAGAAAGAGTTTGATCTTTTTTAGATAAATATTTTTTTGCCTTGTTCCAATATTTAGGTACTTTATTCATTAATTGACCTAGATGTTATAATTTTTTTCTTATAAATCTCCCTTCTAAAAATTATAAGCGTTGAAACAATTACCAATAAAGCCCCCATTAGCGTTTTAAACGTGGGTATCTCGTTCCAAATGAAATATCCAAATATGATAGCGAAAACTAAAGCCAAATATTTAAGGGGAGTTACCAGAGAAACCTCTGAAAATTTATATGATTGACTTAACCACAAGTTTGCAACACCTCCAAAAATACCTATCAAAGATAAAAGTATAAAATGATTTAAAGTAGGCATTACCCAGCCCTGTGGGATAGTTAAAAAACTTAATAGTGTAATTGCTAACGAAAAATAAAAAGAAATTAACCACACTGGTTCGGTTGTTGAAAGTTGTCTAATAGTTATGGCTACATAGGATAGACCTAAACAAAATATAATCGGAAAAATATAATAAATATTTAATTCAGTGATGCCAGGTTCTGTAATTATAAGAATTCCAACAAAGCCTATGATCACTGCTAACCACCTAAAAATTCCAACCTTTTCATTTAATAAAAAAATAGATAATATTGTTGTAAATATTGGAGCAGCGAAAGAAATGCTTACAACAGTTGCTAATGGCAGCTGCCTTAAAGCAATAAATATTGCAATTAGAGCTACTAATCCTGAGCCACATCTTAAAGCATGCAACCCTGGTCGTTGAGTTTTGTAAAAATTATGAAATCTTTCTTTTGGAATTATAAAAAAATAAAAGATTATTCCAAAAAAACCTCTAAAAAACAAAACTTGCCCAATAGGATAATCTACAGACCACTTTACAATTAAATCCATTAATGAAAATGCACAAATGGACAAAAACATGTACAAAAATCCCAATTGATTTTTACTTAGCATATGAATAATTTGTAAATTAAATTAAATCTTATTCAATGGAAATAGCTGTTTTAGCACTTGGATGTTTTTGGGGACCTGAAATTAAATTCAGTAAAATAGACGGCATAATCAAAACAGAAGTTGGCTACTGTGGAGGTAATAGCTCTATCACCACTTATAAAGAAGTTTGCACCGGCAATACAAATCATGCTGAAGTGGTAAAGTTAGATTTTGATGAAAAAATTATCACATACGAAAAAATTTTAAAAATATTTTTTCAAATTCATGATCCAACTACTTTAAATTCTCAAGGGCCAGATTTTGGAACCCAGTATAGAAGTGAAATATTTTATCTTAATGACAATCAAAAAATGATAGCTGAGAAGGTATTAAATGAAGTGAATGAACGTTTATCTGGAAAAGTTGTAACAAAAATATCTTTACTAAAAAATTACTGTCCAGCTGAGGAATATCATCAAAAATACTTGGAAAAGAGATAGCATGTCTTTGGTTGAAACTGATTGGTTAGAAAAAAACCTTACTAAGGTGAAAATTATTGACTGCTCTTGGCATATGCCTCAAACACAAAGAAGGGGATTTGAGGAATATAAATCTCTTCATATACCTAACGCAATTTTTTTTGATATAGATGAAAATTCAAGAAAAGATACTGCTTTACCACATATGTTAGTTGACCAAATGAGTTGGGATAAAATTGTTTCAAATATGGGAATTAAAAAAAATGATGAAATAGTCATTTATGATAATTCAGATGTTATAAGCTCGTGTCGTGGTTGGTTTAATTTTATCTATTATGGACATGATCCAAAATTAATAAATGTTTTAAATGGTGGTTTAAGAAAATGGCTTAAAGAAAAAAAGAAAGTGACTGATGAAATTTCAAGTATAGATAAATCTGATTATAAAGGTAGCGAGAGAAAAGATCTTGTTAAGAGTAAACAAGCAATTGATCAAAATATAGACGAAAAAATATTCACATTAATTGATGCTCGAAGTAGAGAAAGATTTGAAGGTAAAATCCCTGAGCCCAGAAAAGGTCTTAGAAGTGGATGTATAAAAAACTCTTTTTGTATACCATTTAATGATTGTCTAAATGACGATAAAACTTTTAAAAATAAAGATCAACTTAAAGAAATTTTTAAAACAAGTATTGAAAATTTAGAGCAAAAAAAGATTGTTTTTTCATGTGGTTCAGGTGTTACAGCGTGTGTTTTGGCACTAGCTTATTCTTTAATTAATGATAAATATCTTCCTTGTATATATGATGGCTCTTGGGCCGAATACGGATTAATTTAAATTTAATATGAAAAGATCTACGAAAACAATTTCAATAATATTTGTGTTTTTTTTAATAATTACAATTGTAATTGTTGGAAGATCAATGATTGGCAATCATTTTAAAAAAAAATTCAGTAAGAGACCACCACCAGGAATAATTGTAACTGAGGTTATTGAAAAAGAATTCTCTGAACAAATAGAAACTTACGGTACAGCAATTTCTAAAAAATCAAAAACTTTTAAGATTAAAAAAGATGATCTTTTTGAGGATTTAAAACTTAAAAATTTTGTTCAAAAAGGAGATGTTTTAATTAAATTAAAAAGTGGGGATATATTGGCTCCATTTAGTGGGGTTCTTGGCTACACAGGTTTAACTGAAGACATTCTTGTTTCAAATAACATATTTATCATTACTCTTGATGATAACTCAATAATTTACTCAGATATTAAAATTCCAGAAAGCTACTCTACATTTATAGAAAAAGGTCTTCCAGTCGAAGTTACCTTATCTAGTTTTAAAGATAAAACTTTTTCAGGTGAAATAGATTTTGTTTCAAGCAGAATAAATGCGGACACCAGAAGTTTATTATCAAGAATAAAAGTGAAAAATGAAAATTTAGAATTAATTTCAGGTTCACTTTTAGAGGTAAGAGTAAAATTTGATTTGAGAAATTCTTTAAGTGTACCTGATACAAGTGTGATGATAGAGGGCGATAAATCATATGTTTACAAAATTAGTGCAGAAAATATTGCAAATAAAACTGAGGTAAAAACTGGCCTTAGAGGCGATAGTAACATTGAAATAATTTCAGGCTTAGCTGCGGGTGATATAATTGTAGCTGAGGGTCTAAAAAAGGTAAGGCCTCGTGGAAAAATAAAACCTATTAATAAATAATGTTTATTACTGAATTAAGTATTAAAAGACCGACGGTATCTTGGGTGATGTCCCTAATACTAATTATATTTGGTTTATTTGTTTTTTGGAAATTGCCCGTTAGAGAATTGCCCAATGGAATTCAACCACCTGTTGTTCAAGTTCAAGTAGACTACAAGTCTGCATCAGCTTCAATAGTAGATCAAGAAGTCACACAAGTTGTTGAAGATGTTATTGGTGGGGCAGAGGGTATAAAAAATATAGACTCCAAATCTGAAAATGGAAGAAGTACAATTAATGTCGAGTTTGATACGAGTATTGATCTAGATAATGCTGCCAATGATATAAGAGAAAGAGTTGCCAGAGTTGTGGATAACTTGCCAACGGAATCAGATCCACCACAAATACTTAAACGAGCTGCAGGGTTTACAACAACAATGTGGCTGTCATTATCCTCATCTTCATGGAGCGACCTTGAATTAGGAGATTACGCGGAGAGATATCTTGTAGACCAATTTTCAAGTGTTAAAAATGTTGGAAGAATAAGGGTTGGTGGATTAAGAGAATTAAGCATTAGAGTTTGGATTGATCCTATTAAACTTGCAGCTAATGATTTAACCATTAAAGAAGTTGAATTTGCAATTCGTGGAGAAAATGTAAGTTTGCCTGCAGGAACGTTGGAAGCAGATAATATCGATTTAACACTAAATCTAGATAAATCATACAACGATATTGATACAATAAAGCAAATACCCATCAAAAAAACTAATAATCGTGTAATTCTGTTATCAGATGTAGCAAACGTTGAATTCGGCCCAGTATCAGAGAAAACTCTTTTTAAAGCTCAAACTAAAGATCAAATTAATTTAAAGACTGTAGGAATAGGTATCTATGCAAGAAGTGGTGCTTCAACAGTAGAACTTTCAAATGATATCAAAAAAAAAATTGTTGAAGTAAAAAAATCTTTACCAGAAGAATTAGATTTAAGAGTTTCATTCAATAGAGCAAACTATGTTGAGGCTGCAATTGAAGAAGTATATAAAACTTTGGTCATTGCGTTTATCTTAGTTGTATTGATAATTTATTTATTTTTAGGGAATTTAAAGGCAGTCATCGTACCTGCTATTGCACTACCCGTGAGTTTAATTGCATCCTTTCTAGGCTTATACATATTTGGTCTTTCTATTAATATTTTTGTCCTTTTAAGTTTTATTTTAGCGATTGGTATAATCACAGACGACTCAGTAATTATGACAGATGCAATATACAGACGAATAGAGAATGGTGAGACCCCACTCGTTGCAGCTTATAAAGGCTCTAAACAAATTTCTTTTGCTATCGTTGCTACCACACTAATTTTAGTAGCAGTTTTCTTACCGTTAATATTTATTGAGGGAATTTCTGGAACATTATTTAGAGAAACCGCAATTGCATTATCTTTTTCGATTGTAGTTTCTTCTTTTGTTGCATTAACTTTGTCACCAATGCTTGCAAGTAAATTTTTATACAAAAAAAAATCGAAAAAAATTTTTATTCAAAAATTTGAAAAAATTTTTTACAACTTCGCAAAATTTTATGAGGAAACTTTAGTTAATGTTATTAATAAAACTAAAAGTGTAAGTTTTTTTATTGTTTTTATAATAATCGCTTCAGTGCTTTTATTTAGTTTCTCAAAAAAAGAGCTTTTACCTATGGAAGATCGGGGAGCCTATCTAATAATTGGCTCCACTGATGAAGGAAGTTCTTTTGAATATACTCAAGAACAAGCCCAAAAAGTAGAGGCAAGACTTATTCCTTTGCTACAAGCTGAGGATAGTCCATATTCAAGATTTATAATGCGTGTTCCAGGATTTGGAAATTCAGCTAATTCATATAATAGTTTTATAATAATCGCTCTCCTTGATGATTGGAAAAATCGTAAAAAAGGTCAACAAGTTGTTCTTAGAGAAGCGATTGGGAAAATAGTAACTTTACCCCAAGCCCTAGCTTTTCCTATATCTCCTCAATCTATCAGAGTATCAAATTACAACAAACCAGTTCAAATGGTCATTTATGGAAATACTTATGAGGAACTTGAGACGATACAAAAAAAAGTTATACGAAAACTCAGATCTAATAAAAATCTCTCAAGAATTGAGTCTGATTACAATCGAAACAAACCAGAAGTAAAATTAATTATAAATAAAAATAAAGCCAAAGATCTAGGCGTCTCAACTAAATCAATTGGCGAAACACTTGAAACACTTTACGGCGGTAAAAAAATAACGACTTTTAATAAACTAGGCAAAGAATATCCAATAATTGTTCAACAATATTTATCTGATCGACGAAATAAAGAGGGTGTCTCGAAAATATTTGTTCGATCTGAAACCAATGGAAAATTAATATCTTTAGCAAATCTTGTTAGTTTTAAGGAAGAAGGTTCAGCAAAAGAACTTGCTAGATATAATAGACAACGGGCTGTAACAATTTCTGCAAATATTAGTGAGGGGTATACATTAACAGAAGCGATTAAATACTTCGAAAATTTGATGGTTGATTTAGCACCGGAGAACCAAATTACTTGGAAAGGAAAATCAGAGGAAATTAAAGAAACAAGTAATGAATTATTTATAATTTTTGCTTTAGCTTTACTAACTGCTTATTTGGTTATGGCTGCAACATTCAACTCATTTGTTCATCCATTTGTTATAATCTTAACTGTGCCTTTGGCTATTTTTGGAGGATTGGTGTTTATTTTATTTTTAAATAGCTCAGTAAATATTTTTTCTCAAATTGCATTAATTATACTAATAGGTATCTCAACTAAGAATAGTATTTTAATTGTAGATTACGCAAACCAAATTAGATCTAGTGGAAAAACTATTGAATTAGCTGTTAAAGAAGCGTGTGCTGTTCGGTTTAGACCAATTATAATGACATCACTAAGTACGATGATTGCAATGATGCCTTTAGTGATTGGAAATTTTGGCCCAGGTGCAGGAGAGGGTTCAAGATTAGCAGTTGGTTCTACAATATTAGGAGGAATGATTATTTCAACTTTCTTTACTTTATATGTCACTCCTTCAATGTATCTCGCATTAGCAAAAAATACTAAAAGGATTGATATAGTTGACTTAGAACTAAAAAAAGAATTGTCTAAAAAATAATATATTTTTTTCTATTTAATTTATTTTTACATTTCAATAATTGATTTTTGTATTTATCAGATTGTCTCTCAACTTTTTTAGCTAGTCCAATTACTTTTTTATTTTTTTTATAATTTTTATAATTTCCCCATCCTTCGTGATATGCAAGATACTGTTTGAAAGCATCTTTCTTTGATATCTTTAAAATATTTTCTGATTTATTCGTATACCATCCAATGAAGTCAACACTGTCTTTAAATCTTGCTCTTGTTGCTAATTTATTACCAGTTTCTTTTTTATATTGCTCCCAAGTTCCTTTAACTGCTTGTGAATAACCAAAAGAACTAGAAGGTCGTTTATAAGGTATCACTTTAAAAATTTTTTGTCTCGCCGGTTTAGCAAGCCAATCAAAATCAGACTCCATTTTTATTATTGCTAATTGAATATAGATTGGTGTGCCCCACTTTTGCTCAACTTTTTTTGTATGTTTATACCATAGATATCTTTCACTAAAAATTGAACAACTGTTAGAAGTGTTTGATGGAATTGATGAGCAGCCGATTGTAAAAAAATAAATAAAAATTAATAATTTATTTTTTAAATCTACCATATTTATTTATAAAATTATTAAGAAGAATTACAACAATAACACCCAATAAATTTCCAAATAAATCAGACCATTGAAAAGTTCTTTCAGGTATAAATAGGTGAAAAATTTCAAGCGTGATAGAAAGAAAGATTAAATATAATTGTAATAAGATAATTTTCTTGGAATTAGCAAAAGTTAAAAAACCAATAATTGAAATTAATACAAATACATAAAAATGATTTGATGATATAACAAAATCTGGTGTTATTTGAGGTTGTATACTTTTATTGTCATAAATTATCCAGCCTAATAGACTTCCAGGATATAGATATAAAATAATTAAAAGGATATTAATTATATAAAATATTACTTTATATGTAGAAAAAAATTTTGACATTTAGTTAAATGATTTTTTTATAAATAATTTTTAGATATGACAAGATGAGTTTTTTGATATTAGTAAGACATGGTCAGAGTATTTGGAATCTTGAAAAAAGATTCACTGGTTGGGTTGATGTAGATCTTACAGATCAAGGTAAAATAGAAGCAGAGAAAGCTGGTTTACTTATCAAAAATCAAAATATAAATATAGATTTTTATTATTCCTCGTTTCAAGTGAGGGCAAACCATACTCTTAAAATAATACAAAAAGTATTAAAATCAAAAAAGGATTTTGAAAGAGCGTGGCAGCTAAACGAAAGACACTATGGTGAGCTCACAGGGTTGAATAAGATTGAGACTGCAAAAAAAATTGGTGAAGATAAAGTTTTTGAATTTAGAAGATCTTGGGATATCAAACCTGGAAAACTAAGTAGAGAAAGCTCTTATCATCCCCTAAATATTGAAACATATGAGAAAATCCCTAAAGAGCTCATACCTGACACAGAGTCTTTAAAAGATACATACAACAGAGTTTTGGAGTATTTCAAAAATGAAATACAGCCTAAACTAATAAATAAAAATATATTAATTACAGCACACGGAAACTCCATAAGAGCTTTATGTAAATATCTGTTCAATTTAGATAACAATCAAATCACAAGTTTAGAAATTCCGACAGGAAATCCCTTAATAATCAATTTCGGTGAAAATTTTAAAATAAATGAATGTAAATATCTAGATAAAGAGAGATCTAAGAACCTTTTAGTTTTTTAAAAATTTCTAAGTTCGTTAAATGGTGAAATTTATTGATGCTCTCAAATCCATTTAATTGTTGTTTCATTAATAATTTATTCCAAATTTTAGCAATTGAGAAGTTTTCTACTTCATATTCATTAAATAAGTTTTTATTCAAAATTTGACAACCAGTAAATATAAAGTTTTTTTCAAAACTTTGTTTAATTATATTATCTTCTAAATCAAAATCACCCTTTAGGTTATTATCAAAACTTAGTTTTTTATTAACCAATAAAAGAATATTATTTAATTTATTTTGAAAATAATATTTTTGCATATCATTAATTTCACTCACATGATTTTCATTCCAAATAGTGTCAGGATTAAAAACAAAAAAATCTTCGCAATCTGAGTGGTTGATCAAATTTAAAATTCCTCCACCAGTATCTAAGATTTCTTTACCGTCCTCTATAATTTTTATTTTTACTGAAAAATTTTTATTTCTAAAAAAGTCAATAATTTGCTCACTTAAATAAAAAGTATTTAAAAAAATATTTTCGACTTTCAATTTTATAACGGTATTAATGCAATCCTCTAAAATTGTTTGATTTTTGATTTGAAGTAATGGTTTGGGTTTTTCAAGAGTTAAAGGATTTAGTCTTTTGCCAAACCCAGCGCAGAGAATAAAAGCATTATTAATTTTCATAAATTTTTTTTAAAATTATTATTTAGTAATTTTTTTAAATCTAAGAAAATTTCATTTTCATTGATTCTTAAAGAAATCAATTCCCATGCATAAGGTATTAATTTAAGATAACCCTTTTTTTTATCTCGGATTGCCAGACGTGTAAATATTCCAATTATTTTCAGGTTTCTTAAAATAGATAAAATTTCAAAATCATTTTTTATTTTTTTCTTATCAATTTTTTTTTGATTACCTATATAAAAATTAAAAATCTTTTTTTTTAGAACTTTTGAGGTTCTTAATCTTACATCATCAACTAAAGAAGCTAAATCATAAGCTCTATTTCCTATTAAAGCATCTTGACTATCAATTACACCTATTCTGTTATTAACAAGCATTAAATTTGATACATGAAAATCCCTGTGAACAAATACATTTTTTTTCATCTTAAGACATGAAGATAAGGTTTTAATTATTTTTTTAAACTTTTTATTAAAGTCTTGTCTCTTATTTTTTGACAAATTTTTTTTCACATACCACTCACAAAATAAATTAGCTTCCTGAATTAATATTTCATTTTTATAATCAGGTATTCGATAATATTTATTTCTAAAATTTCTTATTTTTTTATCTTTTATTGACTGTATTTGATTAAGCAATTTTATTACATCTTTAAAATATAATAATTTTTTATTTTTACTTTGCTTTAGAATTTGAAAAATTGTCTTATTTCCAAAATCCTCAATTTCAATATAATTATTCTTATAATTCTCTTGATATAATTTTGGAGCTAGAACTTTGTTTTTATTTAAAATCCTGCTAATTGCATCATAAACAAGAAGATTTTTAAATTTGTCCTTTTTTGCTTGAATAACAATTGAATTACCATAATTGGACTTTTTTCTAAAAAACTTTCTATGTGACGCGTCTCCTTTTAATTTTTTAAGATTTTGCATTTATCTATAATTACAAATTTAAACCCTTAATTTTTAATATTCGTTTCTTGTAATCATTTCCATATTCAAAATTTAATTGTATCAAATTTTTTGGTTTTGGTTTTATTTTTTGCGGCCACTCAATTAATGTAATAGCATTAGTAATATCATCAAATAATCCTAAATTTTGAATTTCATCTAAACTATTTATTCTAAATAAATCATAATGATTAATTTTGATTTGTTTAATTTGATACTCATTTAATAAATTGAATGTAGGACTTGTTACTTCAGTTACTTTTAGTCCATTTTGTTTTTGAAAATTGTTGATTAGATATCTAATAAAAGTAGTTTTTCCAACACCCATCTCGCCCACAAAAAAAACTACATGTCCTAATTTCAATTTTTTTGAAATCTTCTCAGCTAATTCCTCTGTTTTTTTTTCTGAAGATAAATTGATAAAATCACTTTTAGTAGCGATAGGCATTAGGTTTGAAAGGTCCCTCTACCCCTACACTGATATAATCTGCTTGATCTTTAGAAAGTTTAGTTAATTTAGCACCAACTTTTTTAAGATGAAGTGTAGCTACTTTCTCATCTAAATGTTTTGGTAAAACATAAACTTTGTTTTCATAATTTTTATGATTATTCCATAGTTCTATTTGAGCAATAACTTGATTTGTGAAAGAAGCGCTCATTACAAAACTTGGATGCCCTGTAGCACAACCCAAATTTACTAATCTACCCTCTGCCAATAAAATTATTCTTTTTTTGCTAGGTAGTTCAATTTCATGTACTTGGGGTTTTACTTCAGTCCATTTATAATTTTTCAAAGCTTCAACCTGGATTTCATTATCGAAATGTCCGATATTACATAAGATTGCTCTATCCTTCATATCTCTCATATGGTCAGCTGTAACAATATCTTTATTACCAGTCGCAGTTACAACTATATCTGCTTTACTAATTGCTTCATCCATTAAAACAACTTCGTAACCTTCCATTGCAGCTTGCAATGCGCATATTGGATCTGCTTCAGTAACCAACACACGAGCCCCACTCTGCCTTAATGATGCAGCACTTCCTTTCCCAACATCACCAAAGCCTGCAACAATTGCAATTTTTCCTGACATCATTACATCTGTGGCTCTTCTAATTCCATCAACTAAACTTTCTCTACACCCATATAAGTTATCAAATTTTGATTTGGTAACAGAATCATTCACATTTATTGCTGGAACCAACAAAGAATTTTCTTTTTCCATTTTATTCAAAGCTTTTATCCCTGTAGTTGTCTCTTCCGAAACTCCTTTTACATCTTTTAATAAATCTTTATATTCATTGTGCATCATTGCTGTTAAATCCCCACCATCATCTAAAAGCATATTAGGTTTCCAACTTTTCTTACCTTCAATGGTTTGTTTTATGCACCAAACATATTCCTCTTCTGTTTCTCCCTTCCACGCATAAACTGGAATACCAGCTTTTGCTATTGCTGCTGCTGCATGGTCTTGAGTAGAAAAAATGTTACAAGATGACCATCTTACTTCTGCACCTAAATCTACTAAGGTTTCAATTAATACTGCTGTTTGTATTGTCATATGCAAACAACCTATAATTTTTGCACCCTTTAAAGGAGATTTTCCAGCGTACTCCTCCCTTAAAGCCATAAGTCCTGGCATTTCACTTTCAGCAATTGAAATTTCTTTTCGTCCAAATTCTGCTTGTGATAAATCTCTTACTTTAAAATCTTCCATCGTGGCTCTTCTAACAATTAAAAATTAATTAATCAATAAAACTCTTTAAACTTTTGGAAATTCTATTTCCATACTCGCTCCTTTTTTATCTTGTCTATTAGTTGCTTTGATTGTGGCATTATGTAAATCAACTAAATTTTTTACTATATTTAACCCTAGACCAGAATGCTGTCCAAATTTATCTGGTCTGTTACTGTAGAATCTCTTAAATATTTTATTCGTGTCTTTTTCTTTAAAACCCTGTCCCTCATCTAAAATCTTTATGTATACTTTGTTATCCTCTGGTTTCGAAACTTGCACAATTACATCTTTATTATCATCACTAAAAGAAATTGCATTATCTAAAAGGTTTGCAATGATTTGTTCAATTCTGTTTTCGATCCCATAAATTAAATATTTATTTTTACCGTCATTTTTATAAGAAATATTAATTCCTCTTTTTACTTTATAAATATTATTAAAATCATCTACTACTGACTTAACTATTGGCTCAATATCTATTTTCTTTATTTTTTCTTTACTTAATGCAACTTCATCTTTTAACATTTGTGAGTAATCAGTAATCAATCTTTCAATTCTTTGTACATCGTGGCTTAAAATATTAATCAATTTAAGTCTCTGTTCAGAGTCTTGTGCATCATGTAAAATTTCTGATGCGCTTTTTAATGATGCCAATGGATTACGAATTTCGTGTACAAGATCAGTTGAAAAATTTTCTGCATGTGAAATTCTTTTTTGTAATTCTAAAGTCATATCATCCAAAGAATTAGAGAGTAAACCAAGTTCATCATTTCTTAATTTTAATGTATCAATATTTGTTTTTTTTGTGTCTTTATTTTTTATGATTTTGGTATAACTGACTAAATTTTTAATTGGTTTTAGAAAATATCTATTTAAAACAAACGAAAAAATCAATATTACGATACCAACTGCAATTGCAGTCCTAATTACAAAAGTTTTTCTTTCATCTATGGCAGCTTTTATATCATTGGCATTTTCTGTTATTGCTAAATATCCTATATTTTCTCCATCCTTCATCACGTTTTTGATGGTAGTCAATTTAAATTTATTAAATTCTTCCTCGGTAAATGTAAAAGGGATTCCAAAATTTTTAGACGTTGCGTAATTTAAAAGAACATCATTTAAAGATACATTATTTTCATTTCCAATATCTATATTTTTTTCTTCAGTGATTTTTTTTGTTGTTGTTGAGTCCAACACCTCTAACTCAATAGTATCCAACCTTTGTGAAAAGGATCTTGGATCTAAGTCTAATGTATCAGTGTCTCCTATGAGATTTAGTTTATTGTCAAAAAATATTACTCTATCCAAGTTCTGAAAAAGAAATCTTGTTGAAAACAAAAATTTTCTAATATCTTTTTCAACAAATTTTACATTTAATCTTGTTAGATTATCGATTGTATTATTGATAACCTCAATATGATTTGAGGATTTTTTTTTAATTAAATTTGGTTGGACATTTTTCAAATAAACGAATGTGAACAGACCTATTATTGTAAAAAAAATAGAATTTATGAATAAAAATTTTTTTAAAATTGATAAGTTTTTAAGAAAATTGCTGAGCATTAATTAACATTCCATCTATATCCGCTTCCATATCTAGTTTCTATAGCTGAAAATTCAGGATCAACTTTTTTGAATTTTTTTCTAATTCTTTTAACGTGACTATCAATTGTTCTATCCTCAATATCTGTATCTTCTCTATAAGCAATATCCATTAATTGAGCTCTCTCTTTTATAATTCCTGGTCTTTTGGCTAGCTCTTTTACCAGTAAAAATTCTGTAGTAGTCAATTTATCAGGCAATTGTTTCCCATTCCATTCGCACTCTAATTGGGACGGATCAAGTTTTAATTTTCCATGCGATATAATACTTTTATTTTCCTCAAGAGTTTCTTTGGAATCTTTTTTTCTAAGTTGAACTCTAATTCTTTCAATTAAAACTTTAATTGAAAAACCACCTGATTTTTTTACGAAATCATCAGCACCTAATTTTAGTCCTAGTAATTCGTCAATTTCATCATCTTTAGAAGTCAAAAAAATAACTGGTAATGAGGTTTTTTTTCTTAATTTCTTGAGCAATTCCTCACCGTCCATTTTTGGCATTTTTATATCGACAATAGCTAGATCTGGCGGTGTCCTGGTTAATCCAATTAATGCACTCTCTCCATCAATGTAAGTCTGAACTTTAAAACCTTCTTTTTCAAGAGCAATACTTAAGCTGGTTAGAATATTTCTGTCATCATCTACCAAGGCAATTGTTTGTTTTTGCATACTTAATTATAAAAATACTAAATTGTTCTAATTTGGGCAAATAAATTAATGTAATGTACCCCAATTTTCTCCGGTGTTTAAATCTACTGTAAGAGGTATTGAGAAAGAATGTTGATCACTCTCAGCAACGCTAGACATTTCTTCAATTATCACTTTGGATATTTTTTTTACTTCATTTTTGGGACATTCAAAAATTAGTTCGTCATGGATTTGAAGTAACATCTTTGTTTTGTTGAATTTTTGCTCATTTAATTTTTTATCAATTCTTATCATTGCTAATCTCATTATTTCAGCAGCAGAACCTTGTATTGGAGCATTAATTGCTGCACGTTCTTGAAAGTTTCTCACGTTATAATTTTTATCATTTATATTTATAAAGTGAGATCTTCTTCCAAAAATATTACTTACATAACCGCTTTTTCTACAAAATTTAATTGTTCGATCCATATAAACTTTTATCTCAGGGAACTTTGAGAAATATGAATTTAGAAACTCTTCCGCTTCAAAATTAGAGACATTTATTTGCTTCGCTAATCCATACTGCGAAATTCCATAAATTATTCCAAAGTTTATGGCTTTAGCCTTTCTTCTTTGATCTTGATTCACCTTATTAATATCAATATTAAAAATTTGGCTAGCAGTTAAAGAGTGTATATCCTCATTATTTTGAAAAGCTTTTTTTAATTCTTTAACATCGGCCAAATCAGCTAAAATTCTCATTTCAATTTGATTATAGTCTGCTGAAATTAAAATATTATCCTTGTCAGCAACAAAAGCTTTACGAATATCTCTGCCATCTTCTGATTTAATTGGAATATTTTGCAAGTTAGGATCACTTGAAGCTAATCGTCCTGTAGTCGTTGCTGCTAATAAAAAAGAAGTATGAACTTTTTTTGTATCGGGATTAATATGTTCAGGTAATGAGTCTGAATAAGTATTTTTTAGTTTTGAAACTTGCCGCCAGTCTAAGACTAATTGTGGAAATTTATGACCTTTAAAAGCAAGATCTTCTAACACTGTGGCACTTGTTGCAAAGCTTCCCTTTTTAGTTTTTTTTAAGTCTGCAATCTTAAGATCATTATATAAAATTTCACCCAGTTGTTTTGGAGAAGCAATATTAAACTCTTTCTTTGAGAGTTTAAAAACTTCTTTCTGAATTTTTTCAATCTTTTTTTCAAATTTGGTAGATAATGTTTTGAGAAACTTTTTATCAACTTTAATACCCTGTATTTCCATATCAGCTAAAATTCTAAGTAATGGCTTTTCAAAAATTTCATAAATATTAATCATTTTTTCTTCTTTCAAACTTTTATAGAATTTTTTATATAGTCTATAAGTTATGTCAGCGTCCTCAGCGGCATAATCTTTTGCTTTTTCTAAATCGACTTCACTAAAATTTATCTGTTTCTTTCCAGAACCAACTAATTCTTTGAATTTTATTGTTTTATGATTCAGATGAATTTCAGATAACGTATCCATATTGTGTCTATTTTTTCCTGCATCTAGCACATAAGACATGAGCATGGTATCCTCCATAGCTGATAGTGTTATCCCGTGATTGAAAAATACAATAAAATCAAATTTAATGTTCTGACCTATTTTTTTGATACTTGGATCTTCAAGTAAAGGTTTTAATTTTTTAAGCACTATGTCTTTATCAATGCATTTTTTTGAATTATGTCCTATTGGTATGTAACAAGCTTTTCCAATCTTAGAGCTCAAAGATACTCCAACTAAATCTGCTTGATGAGGATCTAAAGAATTTGTTTCTGTATCAACTGCAACTTCTCCTATTTCCTCAGCTTCCTTAATCCATGCATCAATTTTACTGTGTTCTGTTATTAAAAAATAATTTTTCTTATCAATTTCAACTTTTTTTTCCTTTATCTGAACATCCTTTTTTTCACCATTAAAATCTGGTTCCCCATAAGCAGAAATGGCAGAGCTAAGTAACCTATTAAACTCCATTTCTCTTAGAAATTTATAAAGTTTATCTTTATCAATTCTTTTTAATTCAAAATCATTGAGTTTCATTTCAATTGGAGCATCGTGCTTTAATGTTACTAATTTTTTACTTATTAAAGCTTTATCTTTGTTGTTTAATAAAGTCTCTCTTCTCTTATTTTGTTTGATTTCATCTGCCGATTTTAAAAGTGTCTCTAAATCGCCATACTTATTAATCAATTCTGCTGCAGTTTTTACACCAATACCAGGAACGCCAGGAACATTATCACTGCTATCCCCAGCTAGAGCCTGAACATCTATAACTTTATCTGGATCTACTCCAAATTTATTTTTTACATCCTCATTAGAGATGAACTTATTTTTCATTGGATCAAAAATACGAACATCTTTTCTATACAATTGCATCAAATCTTTATCTGATGAAACTATTGTTACCTTTGCTCCTTTTTTTAAAATCTGATCAACATAAGTTGCTATTAAATCATCTGCTTCATAATTAACTAATTCAACAGAGGGTAAATTAAAGGCTAAAACTGATTTTCTTATATATTCAAATTGTGGTGCTAAGTCATCTGGTGCCTCAGATCGATTAGCTTTGTAATCACTATAGATTTCATTTCTAAAAGTCTTTCTCGCTGAGTCAAAAATAACAGCAAAATGAGTTGGTTTCTGTAGATTTTCATTTGATTTTGAGTCTTCAAGAAGTTTAAACAACATGCTGCAAAAACCACTTACTGCTCCAGTCGGTAATCCATCACTTTTTCGAGTTAATGGTGGTAAGGCATAATAAGCTCTAAATATATAACCTGATCCATCAATTAGATAAAAATGATCTGTTTTTTGAATCTTATTCATTAAAATTTAATATAGATTAAAGATAAAAATAAGAGTATTATTTTTTATGGAACTTATAAAGCAAAATACTCAAAACCAGCTTGTAAAATCATTATTGGTTATCTTTATAGGTTCAATAATTCTTACAATTTCCGCCAAAATCAAGATACCTTTTTATCCAGTTCCAATGACTATGCAAACATTCATAGTTTTATTTTTAGGTATTAGCTTCGGATATAAAATAGCTCTAGCCACTGTAAGTTTATACTTATTAGAAGGTATATTGGGTTTACCAGTATTTTCTAATTCTCCTGAAAGAGGAATAGGTTTGGCTTATTTCACAGGTCCAACAATGGGGTATTTAATTGGATTTCTATCAGCGTGTTTTTTAGCCTCATTCATAAAAAATGATGATAATTATTTTTTAATTTTTTTTAAATTAATATTTTCAGTTTCAACAATTTATATCCTAGGTATTCTGTGGCTAGGTACATTAATTGGTTGGGATAAACCTATTTTAAAATTAGGTGTATTGCCTTTTTTAGTTGCTGAAATTTTCAAAATTTGTCTACTTACTTTTTTAGCGAAGAAAATTATAAAATTTAGAAAATTTATTTAGGCGATCTTTTAGATAATATTCTTTGAAGAGTTCTTCTATGCATTTTAAGTCTTCTCGCAGTCTCAGAAACATTTCTATTACATAATTCAAATACTCTGTGAATATGTTCCCATTTAACCCTATCTGCTGACATTGGATTTTCAGGAGGCGCAGCTTTTTTTGATGGATCTGCTAATAATGCTTTTTCTACATCGTCCGCATCTGCTGGTTTAGCTAAATAGTCAATAGCACCCTCTTTGATTGCAGCTACAGCAGTTGGAATATTTCCATAGCCAGTTAGCATTATGATACGACTTTGTGAATTTGATGATTGAATTTCTTTTACAACCTCTAATCCATTTCCATCATTTAACCTAAGGTCAACTACTGCAAAACCCGGTTTTTTTACTTTAACCATGTCTTTACCCTTTTGCACACTCTCAGCTTGTAAAACTTCAAACCCCTTCTTTTCCATCGCTCTCGCTAATCTCTCCCTAAAAGGATTGTCATCATCCACGATTAATAAGGATTTATTGTCAAAATCAGCCAGATTTTGTAATGGAGCTTCGTTTTTCATGAACCTAATATGATCACTTTTTTCCGTATTTCAATAGGCCATTATTTGCTTTACATTGAATAACTATTTGATTAATTGCTCGATTATTAAAGTTTTTTAAATAAAAAGCTTTTTTTTTGTTAAATTTTTTTTGGGGGGCATTTAAAATGCAAAAATTTAAGTCAGTTGAAGAATTAGTTAACCAACTGAAACCGGAAAAACCTGTCTATTGTATAAGAAAGAATTCTATTCTTTCTGCATCAAAATTCTTTCAAAAAAAGTTTCCAGGAAAAATACTATATGCTGTAAAAACTAATCCCCATCCTGAAGTTATCAAAACTTTGATAAGAAGTGGAATTAATCAATTTGATGTTGCGTCTATCGAAGAAATCAAAGCAGTGAGGAAATTTGATAATACTGCAAAATGTTCTTATATGCATACTGTTAAAAGTAGAGAAAGCATAAAGGAAGCTTATTACAATTTTGGAATAAAAACTTTCGCTTTAGATACTAAAGACGAATTAATAAAAATTATCGAAACAACAGACAATGCTAAAGATTTAGAATTATTTATTAGAGTTGCTGTTTCCAATGAACATGCTGAAATAGATTTATCAAAAAAATTCGGTGCATTGAATTCTGAAGCTTCAGGACTGTTAAGACTTGCAAAACTTCATTCAAAAAAAATTGGCTTAAGTTTTCATGTTGGTTCTCAATGTATGCATCCAATTTCATACTCTAAAGGAATTAATGAAGTGGGAAATATAATTAAAAAAACTAAAATAATTCCAGATTATATTAATATCGGTGGAGGTTTCCCGACAATTTATCCTGATCTTGTGCCTCTATCTTTGGAAAGTTATATGGAGGAAATTAAAAAAAGTTTAGAAAATTTAAATCTAAAAAATATGCCTCAAATAATTTGTGAACCCGGGAGAGCTTTGGTTGCAGAAAGTGGATCAACAATTGTGAGAGTTAATCTAAGAAAAAAACAAAAACTTTATATTAATGATGGTACTTACGGTACACTTTTTGATGCTGGAACACCTAATATAGTTTTTCCATCAAAATTAATTAAAGAAAATTCAAGTAAGATTATTTCCAAGAAAATGACTGCATTTGATTTTTATGGACCAACCTGTGACAGTATGGATTATATGAAAGGTCCCTTCCTACTTCCGAATAATATTAAAGAAAATGATTACATTGAACTTGGCCAATTAGGATCATATGGCTTAACTTTTAGAACTCAATTTAATGGTTATTACTCTGATGAGATTTATGAGGTTGAGGATAAACCAATAATGTCTATGTATGATAAGAATTCAGACAAAGCTACTCTAGTTGCTTAATGTCAGAAAATAAAAATCTTGGTCACAACAGTAAAAAAGATTTCTTAAAAAAACCTGTAGAACATATTGATATTACATCTTTCGACTCTAGAAAAATTATCTCTTCCATGGAAAAAATGTCTTTTGTTTCAAGAGAAACGGCAAATGCAGCCAATATCTATAATGAAATGTTAAAAGACAAAGAATGTACAATTTTTTTAACATTAGCAGGATCTACTTCAGCGGCAGGATGTATGCATATTTACAGAGATATGGTCAAATACAACATGGTAGATGCAATTGTTGCAACTGGAGCGTCTATAATAGATATGGATTTTTTTGAGGCACTTGGATTTAAACATTATCAAGGTTCACAGTATCAAAATGATAATGAGCTCAGAAAAAATTACATAGACAGGATTTATGACACTTACATCGATGAGGAGGAGCTTCAATTGTGTGATAAAACAATTGGAGAAATAGCTGATAAACTAAAACCAAAAACTTATACATCAAGAGAGTTTATTAGAGAAATTGGTAAATATTTAAAGTCAAATGCTAAAAAGAAGGGATCTTTGATTGAAACAGCATATGACAATAATGTTCCAATATTCTGTCCAGCATTTACCGACTCAAGCGCAGGTTTTGGATTAGTGATGCACCAAGAGAAAAATCCAAAAAATCATATAACTATGGACTCAATAAGGGAATTTAGAGAATTAACAGAGATAAAAATTAAATCTAAAGGATCAGGGTTATTTATGATTGGTGGCGGTGTTCCTAAAAATTTTATACAAGATACAGTAATTTGCGCTGAGCTTTTAGGAAAAGAGGTTGATATGCACAAATATGCCATTCAAATCACAGTTGCTGACTCGAGAGATGGCGCATGTAGTAGCTCAACACTAAAAGAGGCAAGCTCGTGGGGTAAGGTTGATATAAACAAAGAGCAAATGGTATTTGCTGAAGCTACTAGTGTTCTTCCATTAATTGCAAGTAATGCTTATCATACTGGAGAATGGAAAAATAGAGAAAGAAAAAACTTCTCCAAAATATTTTGATTAATGGTCAAAAAAATTAAAATTGGAATTATTCAAAGTAAAATCTCAAGTAATATTAAAGAAAATTTAGACTTAGCGATTAAAAATATAAAAAAAGCTGCATCAAAAAAAGCTAAAATAGTTTGTTTGCCAGAACTATTTTTATCAAATTATTTTTGTCAAACAGAAAACCACTCAAATTTTAGACTAGCTGAAAAGATACCAGGAAAAACAACAAAAATATTTTGTGATTTAGCAAAAGAATTAAAAATAGTTTTAATTATTTCTTTATTTGAAAAAAAAACACATGGTTTTTATCATAATACGAGTGTTGTTATAAATGATATAGGTAAAATATTGTCAAAGTATAGAAAAATGCATATTCCTGATGACCCTGGGTATTATGAAAAATTTTATTTTACTCCTGGGGATTTAGGATTTAAATCTATCAAAACAAAGTTTGGTAAAATTGGACCTTTAATATGTTGGGATCAATGGTTTCCTGAAGCTGCTAGACTAACAGCACTAAAAGGTGCACAAATAATTTTTTATCCTACAGCTATTGGATGGCATCCAAAAGAAAAAAGGAAATTTGGTAAATCTCAATTAGATTCATGGATTACTATGCAAAAATCTCATGCTATCGCAAATGGAACCTATGTAGTTGCCATAAACAGAGTAGGAACTGAAAAGAAAGGTAAAAAGAAAATAGAATTCTGGGGAAATTCTATGATAATTGATCCAAGTGGCCAAATAATTGGAAAACTTAGTAATAATAAAGAGCAAATTTTAATTCGGGAAGTTGATTACAAAAAAATAGACAAAGTTAGACAACATTGGCCCTTTTTACGAGATCGAAGAATTGATTTTTATAAAGGTATATTAAAAAATCCTGAAGATGAGTGAAAAACTTAGTGGATTTAGAATGCCTGGTGAATGGGAGAAACAAAAATCTGTCTGGATTGCGTGGCCTTATAACAAAAACGATTGGCCTGGTTTATATAAATTCATTCCTGACGTAATTTTGGAAATTATATATAAAATATCAAAACATCAAAAGGTTAATTTGATTATTAACAATAAAATCGAGAGCATCAAAAAAATCTTCAAATCAAGCAAAATTAAGAATGTTAGTTTCCATAAGATAAAAACTGATAGAATATGGTTGAGAGACTCAGGTCCAATTTTTTTAATTAACAAAAAGTATAAAAAAAAAATTATATTAAACTTCATATTTAATGGCTGGGCAAAATATAAAAATTACGAAAATGACAATAAAATTAATGATAAACTAAGTAAAATCATCAAATTAAAAAAAATTAATCCAGCTATCAAAAAAAATGGGAAATCAAGAAAAGTAATAATGGAAGGTGGGGCGTTTGACGTAAATGGTACAGGAACAATTTTATTAACAGAAGAATGTTTATTAAGCAAAATTCAGGAGAGAAATAAAAAGTTTAATAAGAAAGACTATGAGGGAATATTTAATAAATATTTAAATATAAAAAATTTTATATGGTTAAAAAAAGGTATTATTGGTGACGATACACATGGCCATGTTGATGATATTTCCAGATTTGTATCAAGAAATACAATTATGACTGCAATCGAAAAAAATAAAAATGACAAAAATTACAAAAATCTTAATGAAAATTTAAAGATATTAAAGAAATCTAGAGATGAAAGGGGTAAAAAATTTAAAATCATAAAAGTACCTATGCCCTCACCCATATTTATAGATAAAACGAGAGTTCCAGCTAGTTATATGAACTTTTATATTTGTAATAAAAAAGTTTTGCTTCCCATCTTTAAGGTAAAAGAGGATAAAATTGCAATTAAAATTTTCAAAAATTATTTTAAAAATAGAAAAGTCGAAACAGTTGACTGCAGTAAACTAATATGGGGTTTTGGCGCAATACATTGTATGACACAACAAGAGCCCATTATTTAGTCAGGCTGCTTTTAAAGTACCTAGCAATAACCTAAAAGGTATCAACATTACTAAGGCAACAAAAATTTTAACTGCCAAGTCACCTAGAGATAACGTTACCCATGGTATTCCTGTTCCATAAAAAGATATGGAAAAAAATATAAAAGTATCAACGGTAGATCCAATTAAAGAGGATATTAGAGGAGCAACGAACCATTTTTTTTGTCTTAATTGATCAAATATCTGAACATCTAAAAGTTGAGCAATAATAAATGCTGTTCCTGATCCGATTGCTATTCGTATTGAGATTAGATCAGTGAAATTTGTGGAAAATATTAATGTAAATAAAATTCCTATCGAAAAACCAATGTAGACAATTTTTCTAGCAATCAACTTTCCAAAAGATCTATTAGCTAAATCGGTTATTAAAAATGCGATCGGGTAACTAAAAGCTCCGTATGTTAATATCTCCTCCAGTCCATAATATTTAATAGGAAATTGAACCAAATAATTAGAAGCTAGTACAACAAGCCCCATTAAAAATGAAAGTGTCAAAAATGTTTTATTCATTATGCAGTTTTAGATTGAATAGGTTTTTTTTGAAATGGAGATTTAATTAATAAGCTTTTTTTTAGTTTTTTTAATCTAGGAGATAAATTCTTATTTTTTACAGATTTTAGAAATTCATCAAAACTACCTTTTTTATCTACTGATCTAACCCCTGCATTACTCACTGTTAATTTTAAGCTTCTTTTTAAAAGTTCACTTGTAAATTTTACTTTTTTTAAATTAGGTAAGAATCTTCTTTTCGTCTTATTGTTAGCATGACTAACGTTATGACCTTTCATTGGATTTTTCCCGGTTAATTCGCATTTTTTTGTCATAATTTGTTCGACTATATAAAGTGAGATATTGATGACGTCAAGTTTATTAGATTATTCTAATCCTTTTTTCCTACTATTTCATTAAAGTTTTTTACACCATCTTTTAATAATATTTCCTTCAGCTCTTTTTTAATTAGACTAACAATATTTGGACCTCTAAAAACCATGCCTGTATAAAGTTGTAAATAATCAGCTCCTGCTAAAAATTTTTGATAAGCAGATCTGCCAGAGTCCACACCACCTACGCCTATAATTTTGATTCTGCCTTTTAAAACTTTATAAAATTTTCTGATCAACTCTGAAGACTTTAACTCAATAGGTTTCCCGGATAATCCTCCTTTTTGATAGCCTTGAGTATTTTGTAAATTTTCTCTTGTTGTATCAGATGTGTTAGAAATAATAGCAGCTTCTATCTTGTTATCTAAAAGCACTTCAGAAATTTTCATAATTTCTTTATCATTAATATCTGGTGATACTTTTACCGCTATAGGTGTTTTAGAGTTAAGATTTCTCCTCTCTTTTTCTATTAGTTTTAAAAGATCATCTAATTTTTTTTGATCGTGAAAGTTTCTTAAATCTTCGGTGTTTGGTGAGGAAATATTAACAGTGATATAATCAGAGACCCCGTTAAACATTTTTAAACACTGTATATAATCATTTGTTCTATCTTCTGAGTCTTTATTAGGTCCAATATTTATTCCAAGTAATCCAGTTGGATTATTTCTTTTAATTCGATCTGCAATATTTTTTGAACCTAGATTATTGAAACCAAGTCTATTTATCAGGGCCTCATCTTCTACTAATCTAAAAACTCTAGGTTTGGGATTTCCGTATTGTTCTAATGGTGTAACAGTTCCTACTTCGACGAAACCAAACCCTAAATTGAACAATGAATTATATACCTCGGCATTCTTATCAAATCCTGCTGCCATACCAATTGGATTTTCTATTTCTTTATTAAATAATTTAGTCTTAAAAAGAGGATTATTTTTTTCTTCATCTAAAATATTTGGAATAAAATTAAATTTTAGTGACTTTATCGCTAAACTATGAGCCGTCTCGGGATCTAATTTAAAAATTAAATATCTTAAATTTGAAAACATTATTTAATTTTATTTAATATAAGATCTTTTGTTTCTTTCACACCAAAAAAAACTTATAAAAAAACCTATCCTTGGTCCATTTTCGTCTCCAAAAACTACTTCATAAATTAATTTAAACCAATCTCGAAGGTTCTCAGTGTATCCATTTTCTTTACCAGTCGAATATATCATTGTTTGAATATCCTCTGGTTTCATTTTGTCGTCACATTTATCTAAAGTTTTTACCAGAGCTTCTAAAGCTTTTTTTTCTTCACCATTAGGCTTTTTATATTTTTTTTTCAATTTTATTACGTCGTTAAAATATTTTATTGCATAGCCTACTAAATTATCAAAGATAGGATTATCTTTCTCAGAAATGTCTTTTTTATATTTTTTAACAAATTTCCAAAGAAGTTCTTTGCTGTCAGCATTACTTGTTTCAACCAAGTTTAATAACATCGAAAACGACATAATCATATTTTCTTTAGGCACCAAACTATTATGAACATGCCACACAGGATTCATAAGTAGCTGCAACTCATTTTGATTTTTTGCTTTCTCAATCAGATCCAAATAATCATCGACAGTTTTTGAAACTATTTCTTTGTAAAGTTTTTTTGCTCTTTTTGGATTTTGATACATATACAGCGACAAACTTTCAGGAGAAGCATACTCTAGCCATTGATCAATAGTAATGCCGTTTCCCTTTGATTTTGAAATCTTCTCTCCTTTTTCATCCAAAAATAGTTCATATGCAAACCCTGAGGGATTTGTTTTTCCAATCAATTTGATAATTTTTGTTGAAAGTATTGCACTCTCTATAAGATCTTTTCCATACATTTCAAAATCAACATCTAGTGCATACCATCTCATAGCCCAATCAACTTTCCACTGTAATTTACAATTTCCATCATAAATGCTTGTTTCCAAATCTTTTCCATTATTATCAAAAACAATAATAGATTTTTCTTTATTAATATTTTTTACAGGTATTTCTAGAACATGACCTGTAACCGGACAAATTGGAAGAAATGGACTATACGTTTTTTGTCTCTCTTTTCCTAGTGTGGGAAGTATTATATTCATTATACCATCATAATTCTCTAAAATAACTTGGAGAGAAGAGTTAAAGAAACCTGATTTATAAAGTGATGTTGAACTTTTAAAATTATATTTAAATTTAAAATTGTTTAAAAATTTTTTTAGCATTTCATTATTATGGTCACCAAAACTATTAAATTTTTGAAAGGGATCAGGCACATTAGTAAGCGGTTTATGTAAATTTTTTTCTAATAATTCTTTATGTGGAACGTTGTCAGGTACTTTTCTAAGACCATCCATATCATCTGAAAAAGTAATGATTTCAGTTGGTAAATCAGTCAAATGTTTTAGTGCATTTACAATCATTGATGTCCTTGCAACTTCTCCAAAAGTTCCTATATGTGGAAGGCCACTAGGACCATAACCTGTTTGGAGAATTATTTTGCCTTTTTTTTCTATAAAAGATTTTCTTTCTCGAAGCATTTTTTTTGCTTCAACGAAAGGCCATGCACTTGTTTTATCAAAATTCTCTTTTTTAATCATGATTAATTCAAATAAAATCTTAAATTAACACTTTAACTTATTCTTATAGAGTTGAAATTTATTTACCATAAAATAATGTTCTATCAAAATGTCTAATTATAAAACTGTTTTTTTTACACTTGGAATTCTTCAAATAATTCTTGGAATTTTTATGTTGATCCCAATATTTGTTCAATTTTTTTTTAATGAAATTGACTCCTCTTTTTTTGGTGCCTCAATTATTACAATTATTTTTGGTACGCTATTTTTTTTATCTAATCTTGATCATGATAAGAAGTTAAATTTACAGCAAGCTTTTTTATTGACCGCGTTATCTTGGCTAAGTATCGCAATTTTTGGTTCACTTCCTCTAATATTTTCTGAAGTCAATTTTTCATTTACCAATGCATTTTTTGAGAGTATGTCAGGCATTACAACAACTGGTTCAACAATCATTCCAAACTTAGAGGAGATGCCCAAAGCAATTTTGCTTTGGAGAGCAATTCTTCAATGGTTGGGTGGTATTGGAATAATTGTTATGGCGATCACTTTGATGCCAATAATGAATGTTGGTGGTATGCAATTATTCAAAATTTCTAACAGTGACTCATCAGAAAAAATTCTTCCTAAATCGAAAGAAATTGCGTTGAGATTAATTTACATTTATTCAGGTCTCACTACTCTTTGCGCAATATCATATAAAATTCTTGGGATGAATACTTTTGATAGTATAACCCATTCTATGACAACAATAGCAACTGGGGGTTTTTCAAACTATAACGAGTCCATTGGTTTCTTTAATAGTTTTTCAATAGAAATTTCAGCAATGATTTTTATTATCTTGGGAAGTTTGCCTTTTATCGCTTATATCAAATTCTTAAACGGTAATAGAAGAATATTTTTTTCAGATATTCAAATTAGAACTTTTTTGAAAATAATCTTAATAAGTATTCTGATCTTATCAATTTATTTGTTTTTAGATAAATCGTCTGAACTAAACTTCAGAACAGTTTTATTCAATGTAATATCAATTTTGACAGGTACTGGATATGTAAATGCACAATTTGATAACTGGGGTGGATTTCCTTTAATTATATTTATAGGTTTAATGTTTATCGGAGGATGTGCTGGCTCAACGACCTGTGGTATTAAAATATTTAGATTTCAAATACTTTATTCATTTGTTTTGAATCAGCTTAAAAAGATTATTTATCCCAAGGGAATTTTCGTTCTAAAATATAACCAAAGTCCTGTTGATGATAAATTTACCGCATCAATTATCTCTTTCATTTATATGTACCTAGTAATTTTTTTTGCGATTACAGCATTATTATCTTTGACAGGTCTTGACTTTATTACTTCAATTTCTGGTGCTGCAACATCTATCTCAAATGTAGGACCTGGCCTAGGTTCGACTATTGGGCCAAACGGAAATTTTTCATCACTACCTGATATCTCTAAGTGGATTTTAAGTTTTGGTATGATTTTGGGGAGATTAGAATTATTTGCAATTCTTGTATTATTTTTACCATCTTTTTGGAGGAATTAAATTTGATAGAAATTAAAAAAAATTCTTTGTCTGAAATGTTCTCGGTTTATTTTGACAAAAGAATGCTCAAAATTTTATTGCTTGGTGCAATATCAGGTTTTCCATGGGTTTTGATTGGAAGTAGTCTAAGTTTATGGTTAAAAGAAGATGGATTAAGCAGATCAACTGTTGGATGGGCTGGATTAATTTTTGCAGTTTACGCATTTAATTATTTATGGGCACCTTTAATAGATAGAATACAAATACCATATTTAACAAAAAAAATAGGTCACAGAAGAGGATGGATTGTTTTGATGCAAATTATCATTTTACTCTCACTTGCTCTTTGGAGTTTACTCGATCCATCTGAAAATTTAGCTTTAGTTGTTTCAGTAGGCTTAATAATTGCTATAGCATCATCAACTCAAGATATAACAGTTGATGCTTTAAGAATTGAACAGATTGGTGAGGATGAGGGAAAATCCATGGCTGCTGGAGCCGCAATGGCGGTTGTCGGTTGGTGGACAGGATATAAGTTAGGTGGGGTACTATCATTATTTGCAGCAGATATTCTTCAAAACATTGGTTTTGAAAATTATTGGCAACTGACTTTCTTAATTTTGGGGATTTTAGTAATTTTAATGAACATTGGCTTAATGTTCATTGACGAGTCTGGAAATTTAGAGAGACAAGATCAACAAAAAGAAAATGACAAATTAATATCATCTCAATTTAAAAATCAAAATATATTTACAAAATTGATAACCTGGGTTGCTGGAACAATAAGTGGCCCAATCATTAGTTTTTTTAAAAAAAATGGCTTTTCGATTGCTTTAGGAATTTTAGGATTTGTTTTTTTATTTAAAGTGGGAGAGGCATTTCTTGGAAGGATGTCTATAATTTTTTATAAAGAAATAGGTTTTAGTAAATCAGATATCGCTATTTACTCTAAAACGTTAGGTTGGATTACTACTGTGACGTTTACTCTTTTAGGTGGGCTTTTTGTAATAAGATCTGGGGTGTTAAAAGCAATGTTTTTTGCTGGAGTTATGATGGCAAGTACAAACCTTTTGTTCAGTGTATTGGCCTGGAGCGATAAATCAGAATTTTTATTTGCTATTGCAGTTATTTTTGATGATATAGCTGCTGCATTTGCAACAGTAGCTTTTGTAGCGTTTATATCTATGCTCGTAGACAGAGCCTATACAGCAACTCAATATGCGCTCTTAGCCTCAATAGGCACCGCTGGTAGAACAACTTTAGCCTCCTCCTCTGGTGCCCTTGTTGATTGGTTAAATGGTGATTGGGGAATATTTTTCATTTTGACTGCGCTAATGGTAATTCCTTCATTAATAATCCTATGGATCATGAAAAATAAACTACAACTAAGTGAAAAATAATTTTTTAAATAAACCTGTAGCTAACATTTACTTTAAACCATCTCATAATTCTGAGGTAGTTTCACAAATTTTATATGGAGAGAAATTTAAGATTCTATTGAAAAGAAAAAAATATATAAAAATAAAAACTCATTATGACAATTATATTGGATATATAAAAAAAGATAAATTTTTAGAAAATTTCAAACCCTCATATAAAATTTCAAAAATTAAATCTAGAATTTTCTTTAAAAGAGATAAAAGATTTTTGTCCTCAAACCATTATCTATATTATGGATCTGGTGTGTGTAAACGAAATGAAAATAAAAAGTATATAGAATTTGAAAAAAATAAATGGATCAAAAAAAGTGATATCAAAAATATTGATCATCATGAGAAAAATTATATCAAAATATTCAAATTCTTTTTAAACACAAAATACTTATGGGGCGGAAAAACCTGTGATGGGATTGATTGTTCAGCATTAATTCAAATCTATTTTTATTACAACAGAATATTTTTTCCAAGAGATACAAAAGATCAAATAAGATTTTGTAAAAGAAAAAGAAGTAAAAATCGACTTAAAGGAGATATCGTATTTTGGAAAGGACATGTTGGTATATGTCTAAATAAGTCTAGATTTATTCATGCTTATGGACCAAAAAAGAAGGTGATAATAATGCCAACAGGACAAACAATTAAATTAATTGATAAAACCGCAAATCTGAAAATTAAAAAACTGAGTAATATTAGTAATATTTAATCTCTACCAAAGTCAGGTTTGTTTACATCCTGTTTTAATTTAATAATTTTAGACCTAACTTTTTTAGTCTGAGATAATTTTTTTAAAATTGATTTATTATTTTTAGAATTTATATCTTTTTTGAAAGATTTTAAGTTTTTGATAAATAAGTCTATCGCTTTTGTAACATTAACCTTATTGTCAAAGAAAATATCTCTCCACATAATTTCATTTGAAGCAGCTATTCTTGAAAAATCTCTCAACCCCCCAGCACTGTATTTGATAAGCCCAAATTTGAGTATTTTTTCAAAATCTTGAGCCGATTTAACCAAATTATAGGCAATTAAATGTGGTAAATGGCTTGTGATAGAAAAAACTTTGTCATGTTTTTCAGAGTTCATAATAACAGTTTTTGAGCCCATCTTTTTCCAAAAAGAAATTAAAAATTTTAAATTCTTAGGACTTGTTTTTTTATCCTTAATTAATACACACCATTTATCCTCAAACATATCAGCTTTTCCAAATTCTGGTCCACTCACCTCTGATCCAGCGATAGGGTGACTCCTTATCCAATTTACACCACGCTTCAAAAATTTTTTAATAATTTTTGATGACTCTATTTTTGAAGATCCCACATCAGTAATTAGTGTCTTTGGCGAAATAGTTTTATTAATTTTAATAATAAGTTTTTTATATTCACTCGTTGATGTACAAACAATCACTAAGTTTGAATTTACCAAACCATCTTTAAGAGACTTAACAATTGTTCCAGGTAATCTAAGACTTTTTATTTTAGCGATATTAGATTTTGATTTTTCATAAATAAATATTTTTTTTGCTATTTTTTTTTTTGAAATCCTCCTTACTAAAGAAGAGCCTAATAACCCACAGCCTATAATTAATATATTTCTCATTTTCTAAATATATTTTGTGTTGCTTTGATAAATTTCATATTTTCCTCTTTTGACCCAATCGTTAATCTTAGCATATTTTTTATTTTATAACCTTCTTCAGTAGACCTTAAAATAATTCCCTTTTTTTTTAATTTTTCATAGAAACTATTAGCTCTTAGTTTGCATTTATTAAAATTCAGTAATAGAAAGTTAGCAGAAACTTTATTTGAGCTAATATCATAATTTCTCAAAAAATTTTTCAGTTTTGTTGCATAAATAAGATTATGTTTTACTGAACGTGAAATAAATTTTTTATCCTTAAGTGACTCAATAGCTGCTTTTTGAGCTACTTCATTAACGTTGAATGGAGGTTTAATAACATTCAAAGCATCAATAATTTTTTTTGAACCATATCCCCAACCAATTCTTAAAGATGATAGTCCGTAGATTTTTGAGAATGTCCTTAATATAAAGACATTCTGCTTATTCTTGAATAAATCTAAACCAGATTTATAGTCTCTATTTTGCATGTACTCTGCATAAGCATCATCTACAACAAGTAAGATATTTTTTTTTAATCTTTTTCTTAAATCAATTAATTCAAAACTGTTCAAGTAAGTGCCAGTCGGATTATTTGGATTAGCAAGAAATACAATTTTAGTTTTATTGCTTACTTTTTTAATTATTTCTGAGACAGAAACTTTAAAATTTTTTTCTTTGGCAAAAACAACTTTTGCACCAACTATTTTTGCGTATATTCTATACATTAAAAAACTAAACTGAGGAAGAATTACTTCATCTTTTGGTTTAAGGAAAAGTTGGCATAACATTTGAATAACTTCGTCTGAACCAGCTCCACAAATTATTTTTTCTTTGTCACAACTAAATTTTTTTGAGATCTGACTTCGTAATTTTTTAGACTTTCCATCAGGATATCTGAAAAGACTTAATTTTTTATTTGATATTGCTTTCTTGGCCTTGGTACTTACTCCTAGAGCTGATTCATTTGCTGAAAGTTTAATGATTTTATTAAAACTCTTAATAGTTGATTTGCCAGGTTGATAAGCCTCAATATTAAATTTTTTAAATTTTATAGTTGTCATCTTTTAAATTTTAGCCTCTTTATAAATAAAATAACAATTTTTCATATAGAATTAGTTCAAATATTTTAAAAATTGACATACTAAATAACATCTTGTACAAAATTTATGCGCTGATTTACCTGAATTGCGAGCGCTTTAAAAAAACCGCTAAAAAAGTTTTTTTTCTCACAATTCAATAATTAGCATTAATAATTATGAATATTAAAGAGAATATTAAAACGCTTGTTATTAAGAAACCATTGAAACTTGACTGTGGTAAAACTATTAATAATTTTCCACTCGCGTATGAAACTTATGGTTCGCTTAATAAAAACAAAGATAATGCAATCCTTGTTTTTCATGCACTTACTGGTGATCAATTTGTTACGGGTATTAATCCCGTTACAAAAAAAGATGGTTGGTGGTCTTATGCAGTGGGTCCTAACAAATCAATAGATACAAATAAATATTTTGTTATTTGTGCAAATGTAATAGGTGGTTGTATGGGCTCATTTGGTCCAAGCCACAAAAATCCTGATACAAATAAAATTTACGGAACCGATTTTCCTGTAATTACTATTAATGACATGGTCAACGCACAAGTAAATTTATTAGATCATTTTGAGATAAAAAAACTTTTTTCAGTTGTTGGTGGATCGATGGGGGGAATGCAAGTTTTGCAATTTATTAGTAATTATCCAGATAAAGCTAATACAGTAGTACCAATCGCATGTACCTCTAATCATTCTGCTCAAAATATTGCTTTTAATGAATTGGGTAGACAAGCGATAGCATCAGATCATAACTGGTCACACGGAAAATATTTATCTAATAATACTCTTCCTGATAAAGGGTTATCAGTAGCAAGAATGGCTGCTCATATAACCTATTTGTCTAAAAAAGGTTTACAAGAAAAATTCGGAAGAAAACTTCAAGAAAGAGATGCTCTTAAATTTGGGTTTGATGCAGATTTTCAAATAGAGAGTTATCTAAGATATCAAGGATCGGTTTTTGTAGATCGATTTGATGCTAATAGTTATCTTTATATCACAAGAGCAATGGATTATTTTGATCTAGTTAAACAATTTGATGGTAATTTATCTAATGCATTTAAAAAAACTAAGGCTAAGTTTTTTATAATATCTTTTACCTCAGACTGGCTCTATCCGACCCAAGAAAATAAAGATATAGTTATCGCTCTTAATGCAATTGGTGCTGATGTTGGATTTGTTGAAATAAAATCTGACAAAGGTCATGATTCTTTTTTATTAGATGTTCCAGACTTTTTGAAAACCCTTAAAAATTTTTTAGATAAATCTTATTCAGAGAGATAATAGTGAAGACAGAATATAAAATAATAGTCGATTTAATAGAAGAAAAAACAAGAGTTTTAGATGTTGGTTGTGATGATGGAACATTAATGGAGTCATTAAAAAAAGATAAAAATGTTGATGCAAGAGGAATTGAGATTTCAAAGGATAAAGTTCAAATCTGTGTATCAAAAGGACTAACTGTAATTGAAGGAAACGCGGAATTGGATTTAAAACAATTTCCAAATGATTCTTTTGATTATGTTGTTCTAGGTCAAACTTTACAAGCTTTCATAAATCCTGAGATTGTTATAAAAGAACTTTTAAGAGTTGGAAAAAAAGCAATCATAACAATTCCAAATTTTGGCCATTGGAAAGTAAGATTAAATTTGCTTATCAAAGGTACAATGCCAATCACAGAATCATTACCAAATGATTGGTATAACACTCCTAATATTCATATGTGTACGATTAAAGATTTTGTTAAATTTTCAAAAATTATAAACTTTAAAATCTTTAAATCTTTAGCTCTGACAAATAAAAATATATCAAATATTACTAATTCTAATTTATTTTATAAAAATTTATTTGCAGAATTAGGTATATTCTTAATTGAAAAATAAGATGAGAATAGAAATAATTAAGTGTTTACAAGACAATTATAGTTACCTGTTAATCGATGACAATAAAAATATTGGATGTGTTGTTGACCCTGGTGAGGCAGCTCCAATTATAAAATATGTTGAAAGTAATAATATTGAGTTAAAATATATTCTTAATACTCATCATCATTATGATCATGTAGGTGGCAACTTAGAATTAAAGAAAAGATATAATTCTAAAATAGTTGGATTTAAAGAAGATAAAGATCGGATTCCAGAAATTGATGTACTTGTAGAAGATAATCAAAAATGGAAAGGCGAAAATTTTGAAGCGAAAATTTATCACATTCCAGGTCATACAAGTGGGCATATTGCCTTTCATTTTTTTTTGGAAAAAATAATTTTTACTGGGGATACTTTATTTTCTTTAGGATGTGGTAGAATTTTTGAGGGAACTTATGAACAAATGTTCAATTCTTTAAAAAAAATAAAAGAACTTCCAATAGATACTCAGATATATTGCGGCCATGAATATACATTACAAAATTCAAAATTTTGTGAGTCTAATGATCCTAATAATTCAAATTTGAAGAGTAAAATTAAAGAAATTAAAGAAAAAATAAAAAATGGCCAACCCACCATTCCATCAATTTTATCTGATGAAATAGAATGCAATATATTTCTTAAAGCTAAAGATGTTGAAAGTTTTTCAAAATTAAGAGTTTTAAAGGACAATTTTTGATTTATAAAACTTGACTATAGGCTTGCTCAGACTATATTGCCTTTACAAAATTTAGAGTATTTATATGTCGTTCGCAGTGATAAAAACAGGTGGTAAACAATACAAAGTGAAATCTGGAGAGATTTTGAAAATTGAGAAATTAACAGATATTAAAGCTAATTCAAAAATAGAATTTAATGAAATTTTAGCTTATGGAGATGACAGTAAAATTGAGGTTGGGGCTCCAATGGTAAATGGTGCAAAAGTTGAAGCTGACTTAATTAAAAATAGCAAAAATAGGACTGTATTAATTTTTAAAAAAAGAAGAAGACATAACTCAAGAAGAAAAAATGGGCATAGACAAGAATATTCTATGATTAGAATAAATAAAATTTTTTCAAAAGATGGTAAAATTCTCTCAGAGGCTGAAAAAGTTTCAAAGGTAACAAAGAAGACAGAAACAAAAAAAGAGGCTAGTAAATAACTGGGAATTAATTATGGCAACAAAAAAAGCAGGCGGATCTTCTAGAAATGGACGTGATAGTGCTGGGCGAAGACTTGGTGTCAAAAAGTATGGTGGCCAATCTGTTATACCTGGAAATATTATTGTAAGACAAAGAGGCACAAAAATATTTCCTGGAGAGAACGTAGGAATGGGTAAAGATCACTCAATTTTTTCAGTAATAAAAGGTAAAGTTGTTTTTAAAAAAACAAAGTCAGATAGAACTTTTGTTTCAGTAAAACCCAATTAATAGTACAACTTAAACTATTGTTGTATTATGAAATTCTTAGATCAAGTTAAAATTTATATTAAAGCTGGAAACGGTGGAGATGGTTCTCCGAGTTTCAGAAGAGAAAAATTTATAGAATATGGTGGCCCAGATGGTGGTGATGGTGGAAAAGGAGGTTCAGTAATTTTAAAAGCTGAACAGAATTTAAATACCTTGATTGATTTTAGATATCAACAACATCATAAAGCAAAGAGAGGCGAGAACGGTGCAGGACAAAACCGAACAGGCAAGAGTGGTGAAGATTTAATTTTGAAGGTTCCCTTAGGAACACAAGTTTTTGAAGAGGACAACAAAACATTAATTTACGACTTTACGAAAGTTAGTGAGGAATTTATCGCTGCTGCTGGTGGTAAAGGTGGACTGGGCAATACAAGATTCAAAAGTTCTACTAATAGGGCTCCAAGGAAATTTACAAAAGGAACTCAGGGAGAAGAGTTTACAATTTGGCTTCAATTGAAAACAATAGCAGATATTGGGATTATAGGATTGCCTAATGCAGGTAAATCAAGTTTATTAGCATCTGTTACTAACGCAAATCCTAAAATTGCAAACTATCAATTTACCACTTTAAATCCAAATTTGGGAGTAGCAAGTTATGATAATAAAGAAATAACGATAGCAGATATACCAGGATTAGTAGAAGGGGCTCATAAAGGTACAGGCCTTGGAATTCAGTTTTTGAAACATATTGAGAGATGTAAATCTCTTTTACATTTAATTGATATTACAAGTGAAGATTTAAAAAAAAGCTATCAACAAGTAAAAAATGAGCTTAAAAAATATAGTAACAAACTCACTAAAAAAAAAGAATTAATCGTGTTGAACAAAATAGATCTTATTGATGAAAAAGAATTAAATCACATAGTTAAAGATTTTAAAAAGAATACTAAATCAGAAGTTATTACTGTATCAACATTCAATAAATCTTCAGTATCAAAAATCAAATCAAAATTATTGAATTATGTATCTTAAAAACTCAAAAAAAATTGTTATCAAGATCGGTTCTTCACTTTTAGTTGATCAAGATAAGAAAATAAGAAAAAAATGGCTCTCTAGCTTTGCGAAAGATATAAAAAAATTAAGATTGAATAATCAAAAAGTTATAATTGTTTCTTCAGGTGCAATAGCCCTTGGATGTAAAAAAATGAATTATTATAAAAAAAATCTTAAGCTAGATAAAAGTCAAGCAATTGCATCTATAGGGCAAATTGAATTAATGAATTTGTTCTTAGAAACGTTTTCAAAATATAAATTAGATATTTCTCAAATTTTACTTACCCTTGACGATACCGAGGAAAGAAGAAGATCAATTAATGCAAAAAGAACTTTTGAAAACTTATTCGATCTTGATTTCATCCCTATTGTTAATGAGAATGATACTATTGCTACATCTGAAATTAAATATGGAGATAATGATAGACTTGCTTCTAGAGTAGCTCAAATTACAAATGCAGATACATTAATATTACTCTCGGATGTGGATGGTTTATACACAAAAAACCCAAAAAAATTCAAAGATGCTCAGTTAATTAAGAAAGTGATCGATTTAGACAAAGTTATTAAGAGTATAAATATCAAAGGTATGACAGAATTAGGAAGCGGTGGCATGAATACAAAAATCGAAGCTGCTAAAATTTGTAATTTGGCTGGTTGCAATATGGTAATAGCAAATGGGTTAAATCTTAATCCTATCGATCGTATCCAGAGTGAAAATAATTGCACTTGGTTTATTTCTAAAATATCTAAAATGCATGCAAGAAAAAAGTGGATTATCAGCTCGATTTCTCCCAAGGGTGAACTTATAATTGATGATGGGGCGAAAAAGGCTCTTCATAGTGGAAAAAGTTTATTAGCGGCTGGAATTAAAAAAGTGGTCGGTAGATTTAATAAGGGGGATCATATTAAAATTTTAGATAATAAAAAAAAAGAGTTTGCTCGTGGACTTAGCTCTTTTTCATCCAAAGAAATAAATTTAATTATGGGCTGTCATTCGAATGAAATACAAAAAATTTTAGGATACGTATCAAAATCTGAGGTAGTGCATAAAGATGATATGGTAGAAATCTAATGAGAAAGATATTAATAAATATTGGTGAAAGATCAAAACAAGCGTTTGCCAAACCAATAAATACTTATAAAAAAAATAAAGTTTTAAGTGATTATCTTAAAATGATAAGAAAAAATAAACATTTAGTTATTAAGGAAAATAAAAAAGATGTAGATCGGGCTATCAAAATAAAGTTAAGAGATAATTTAATAAATCGACTAATTTTAAATGAGAAAAAAATCTTGGGTATTATTAATTCAATCCAAAAAATAATTAAGTTAAAAGATCCAGTTCACAATGTTATTGAAAGATGGAAAAGACCTAATGGACTTGTATTTTCAAAAATATCAATCCCGATAGGTGTAATAGGTGTAATTTACGAAAGTAGACCAAATGTAACCTCGGATGTAGCATCATTATGTTTTAAATCTGGAAATCCAGTTATTTTGAAAGGTGGTTCTGAGGCCTTTTATTCTAATAAAATTTTATCAAATTTATTCAGAAAAGCTTTGAAGATTAATAAAGTTGATCAAAACTTTGTTCAATTCATCGATATAAAGAATAGAAAAGTGGTAGATTTTTTACTCACTAAAATGACTAATTTGATTGATGTAATTATACCAAGAGGGGGTAAAAATTTAGTTAAAAAAGTACAAAACATTTCTAAAATTCCAACTATTGGTCACTTAGAAGGTGTTTGTCATTCATATGTAGATAAAGATGCAGATCCCAAAATTGCTACCAATGTAATAGTAAATGCAAAATTAAGAAATACAGCGATTTGTGGAGCAACTGAAACAATTTTGCTCAATGAGCGTATAATCAAAAAATTTGGAACTCATATATTAAAGATATTAGAGGAAAAAGGTTGTCAAATTATTGGTGATAATAAAATACGAAAAATTTACAAAGGTAAAATTAAAAAAGCATCAATCAAAGATTGGTCAAAAGAATATTTATCTGCTACCGTTTCTGTTAAATCGGTCAAAAACTTACAGGAGGCTATTTCTCATATTAATAAATATGGAACTATGCATACTGATTGTATTATTACTAAAAACAAAAAAACTGCTAAAAAATTTTTAATGGGAGTTAAAAGTTCAATAGCGATGCACAATACATCTACACAATTTGCAGATGGTGGTGAATTTGGATTTGGTGGTGAGGTTGGAATTTCGACAAATGTTCTTCCACCAAGAGGCCCTGTAGGACTTGGACAACTAATTTCCTACAAATATCAAGTAACAAGTAATGGTAAAATTAGAAAGTAAATTGGTTACAAGAAGAAACAAAATTGGGATCCTAGGTGGATCCTTCGATCCTGCACACAAAGGTCATTTAACTATCTCAAAAGAAGCAATTAAAAGATTTAAATTACGAAATTTTATTTGGGCAATAACAAAAAAAAATCCTTTTAAAAAAAAGACGCATACAAGTTTAGATAATAGAATCAAGCATTGCAAAAAAATTATTGGATCAAGTAAATTGATTAAAGTAAAATTTTATGAGGACATAATTAAATCGAATAAAACTTTTGATTTGATAAATCATGTTTCAAAGAACAAAAAAAACAAAATTTATTTTATAATGGGCGCTGATAATTTAATAAAATTTCACAAATGGTATAAATGGAAATTAATTTCACAGAAATGTAAAATAATAGTATTTGATAGGCATGGTTATAAAAAAAAATCATTAAATTCAACTACATATAAAAGATTAAATAGAGAAAATTTGAAATTTATTGAATTTGAAAAGGTCAATATTTCTTCTTCTCAATTGAGAAAAATTTGATATGGTTTAGTTAATTAATGGACAAAATTTCTGATTTAAAAAAAATCATAATTCAAACTTTAGATATCAATAAAGCTTTAGACATTGTTAGCATAGATCTTAAAGATAAAAGTTCAATGGCTGAATACATGATTATTGCAAGTGGTACGTCATCTAGACATATCCAGTCACTTTCTGAGCAAGTTTTAGAAAAATTTAAAGATTATGGAATGAAAGATTCAAAAATCGAGGGAAAAGATAGTACTGAGTGGAAACTGGTAGATGGAATAGATCTAATTGTCCACATATTTCATCCAGAAAAAAGAAAATTTTATGAACTAGAAAAAATGTGGTCAGAATTTATTCCAAAAGAAAAACTTATAATATGAGGAAAATTTTTTTTATTATCAGTATATTTTTCCTGAAGTTTTCAACTTTTAATCCTGTCGTTGCAGCTGAAAATGATGTTTATAAGAAAATAGATTTATTTGGAGAAGTATTAGAAAAAATTAATAAGGAATATGTCGATGAAATAAATCAATCTGAAAGCATGGATGCTGCAATAGACGGTTTGCTTCAATCACTAGATCCTTACTCAGCATATATGTCACCTGAAATTTTCAACGAAATGCAGACTGAAACAAGTGGTGAATTTGGTGGCTTGGGAATAGAGGTAAATATGGAGTCTGGAGTTGTAAAAGTAATTTCCCCTATTGACGATACTCCAGCGTCTAGAGCTGGAATTAAAGCTGGTGACTACATCATAAAGATAGATGATATTCAGGTACAAGGTAAATCTCTAAGTGAAGCTGTAGATTTAATGAGAGGACCTGTAGGTTCATCAATTATTTTAACTGTAAGAAGAATTGGACAAAAAAAAGCTTTAACATTTGAAATCGTAAGAGAAATAATTCAAATTAAATCAGTAAAAGCTGATCTTTTAAAAAATAACGTTGGTTATCTTAGATTAACATCTTTCAATGAAAATAGTGGTGATCAAATAAGAGAGCAAATTAGAGAATTTGAAAAAAATGGAAATATAAATTCATATATACTAGATTTAAGAAATAATCCTGGAGGGTTGTTATCACAAGCTATAAGGATATCAGATTTTTTTTTAGATAATGGGGAGATTGTATCTACCAAAAGTAGAAAGGCCTCTGAAAATAGAAAATGGTTTGCCAAAAAAGGAGATTTGATAGGTGGCAAAACTTTGGTTGTATTAATTAATTACGGTTCTGCATCTGCTTCAGAAATAGTTGCTGGAGCACTACAAGATCATAAAAGAGCGATTATTTTAGGCGAAAATAGTTATGGAAAGGGTTCAGTGCAATCAATTATTCCACTAAAGAATAAAGGAGCAATAAGGCTCACTGTTGCAAAATATTACCTACCATCAGGCAAATCAATTTCTGAAGTTGGAGTAAGTCCTGATATTGAGATTGATGAAGATACGGATGAATTCAGGATTAAGACAGACACCGATAATCAACTAAGTTACGCATTAAAACTTTTAAACGGCTAAATGAAAGAGCAATATAAGCATCTACCACTCCGTAGTGGTGTAGGCATTGTTGTACTTAATCAAGAAAATAAAATTTTCGTTGCAAAAAGAATAGACAACCCAAAAAACTTCTGGCAAATGCCACAAGGAGGTATTGATGAAGGTGAAGATTTTCTTACCGCCGCATACAGGGAGTTAAAGGAAGAGACTAGTATTACAAAAGTAGAGCTAATTAAAGAATTAGATGGTTTTATAACATATGAATTACCAGATCACTTATTGGGTATAATTTGGAAGGGTAAGTATAAGGGACAAAAACAGAAATGGTTTATAATGAAGTTTACTGGAGAGGATAGTGAAATAAATATTAAAACAAAAAAACCTGAATTTCTCGAATGGAAATGGATTGAATTAGAATCCTTAACAAAAGTTGTGGTAGATTTTAAATTACACGTCTATCAAGAAATTAAAAAAAAATTAGAGTTATTATTAGTTAATCGATCTTAGAACTTCGACTTTTTGATCTGCTAAATATTTAGCCTGATCACTGATCTCAGATTTACTTGCTTCCGCTTCAGCTTTTTTGAGTAAATCCCCTTGTTTAGATTTATCTAAATCTGCCACAGAGATTATTGTGCTTGTTAAGATAGATAAATTATTATTTTTAAATTCAATAATTCCATCTTCTACATAATAATTTTCATCACCTGATTTCGAAAATACTTTAATTATCCCAGGTTTTAAAAAAGAAATAATAGATATGTGATCTTTTAAAATCCCCATTTCACCCTCAAATGCAGGTACAACAACCTCTAAAACATCCTCTTTTACTAAAAAAGATTTTTCTGGGTTTACAATTTCAATTTTAAACTCTTCGCTCATTAAGCAGCAGCTTCTTGTTCCATTTTTTTAGCTTTCTCAATTGCCTCTTCAATCGTTCCCACCATATAAAACGCTGCTTCAGGTAAATGATCATATTCACCTTTACAAATAGCATCAAAGCCTTTGATGGTTGAGTCTAAATCTACCAATTTTCCTGGTGATCCTGTGAAAACTTCTGCAACAAAAAATGGTTGAGATAAAAATCTTTGAATTTTTCTCGCTCTAGCTACAACCAGCTTATCCTCTTCAGATAATTCATCCATACCCAAAATGGCTATAATATCTTGTAATGATTTGTAAGATTGTAATATTCTTTGCACATCTCTTGCTACTCTGTAATGTTCATCACCAACAATTCTAGGGTCTAGAATTCTTGAAGTTGAGTCTAACGGATCAACAGCAGGATATATTCCAATTTCAGCTATTTGTCTTGAAAGCACAGTTGTTGCATCCAAATGAGCAAAAGATGTAGCTGGAGCAGGGTCAGTTAAATCATCTGCAGGAACATAAATTGCTTGTACTGAGGTAATTGATCCTTTGTTAGTAGTGGTAATTCTTTCTTGAAGATTACCCATATCAGTTGCTAATGTTGGTTGATAACCAACTGCGGATGGAATTCTACCCAAAAGTGCCGAAACTTCTGAGCCTGCTTGAGTAAATCTAAAAATATTATCAACAAAGAAAAGTACATCTTGGCCCTCTTGATCTCTAAAATATTCTGCTACAGTCAATCCAGTAAGTGCCACTCTAGCTCTAGCGCCTGGGGGTTCATTCATCTGTCCATAAACTAATGCTGCTTTAGATCCTGGTCCGTCCTGTTTGATAACGCCAGACTCAATCATTTCATGATAAAGATCATTTCCTTCCCTTGTTCTCTCTCCTACACCTGCAAAAACTGAAAAGCCACCATGTGCTTTTGCAACGTTATTGATTAACTCCATAATCAAAACAGTTTTTCCAACACCAGCACCACCGAACAAACCAATTTTTCCTCCTTTTGCATAAGGAGCAAGCAAATCAATCACTTTAATACCAGTAACAAGTATTTCGGTTTCAGTCGATTGATCATTGAATTCAGGGGCACCTCTATGAATTGGCCAGCTTTCTTTAGTTTTTACGTCTCCTCTTTCGTCTATTGGCTCTCCAATCACATTAATAATTCTTCCAAGAGTTTCGGGTCCTACTGGAACTTGTATGGGAGCATTGGTATTTATTACCTCATCACCTCTTTTTAAACCTTCAGTAGCATCCATTGCAATAGTTCTAACTGTAGTTTCACCCAAGTGTTGCGCTACTTCTAAAACTAATCTGTTGTTTCCATTTTTACATTCCAATGCTGTTAAAATTTCTGGAAGTTCTCCATCAAATTTAACATCTACTACTGCTCCAATAACCTGTGTAATTATTCCTTTGCTCATAATTATAAACTTTCTGCTCCTGATATGATTTCTATTAGTTCTTTTGTAATTGCTGCCTGACGACTTCTATTATATTCGATAGTAAGTTTGTCAACCATTTCACCTGCGTTACGGGTAGCATTATCCATTGCACTCATTCTAGACCCTTGTTCGCTAGCTGAATTCTCCAACATTGCCTTAAATATTTGTGTTGAAATATTTTTTGGTAGTAAATTACTTAAAATTTCATCTTCATCTGGCTCAAATTCATAACTTTCGTCTGAATTATTATGATCCTCTTCATTGTTTAAGGGTATAATCTGTTGAGCTTGAGGTAATTGAGTAATTACATTTTTAAATTGATTATAAAAAATTGTACATATATCAAACTCACCAGCCTCAAATTTTTCAATTATGATCCTTCCAACTTTATCAGCATCAAAATAATTTGCATTTTTAGATTCTTTAAAAGATATATTTTCAATAATTTTATCTCCATAAACTCTTTTTAGTTGGTCGTTTCCCTTTGATCCTACAGTAATAATCTTTAATTGTTTACCCTCGTTTAAAATTTTTGAAAAATAACTTTTAGCTTTTTTAATGATGTTAGAATTAAAACCACCACAAAGGCCTCTGTCTGATGTCATTACTACACATAAGTGAACTTTATTTTCGCCTGTCCCAGATAATAATTTTGGGGCATTTTCCTTATCAGATATGCCATTAGATAAATTTAAAATAATATTGTTCATTTTTTCTGAATAGGGTCTTCCTCTTTCAGCGCTTTCTTGAGCTCTTCTTAATTTTGCTGCTGCAACCATTTTCATAGCTTTCGTGATTTTTTGTGTAGACTTTACACTAGCTATCCTTTTTTTGAGATCATCTAGACTTGCCATATTATATTAAGATTTAAAGGTTCCTTTCAGCTGAGTAATTACTTCTACCAATAGCTTTTCTTTATCTTCGTCAAGTTTTCCAGTGCTTTGAATTGCCTCAATTATTTCAGGTTTATCTGATTTACATTTATTAATAATTTTGCTTTCAAACTCCGATACATCTTTTAAATCAATATCATCGAGATAACCTTTAACACCGCAGAAAACTGATATTACTTGCTCAGCAACAGTTAATGGTGAGTATTGTTTTTGTTTTAGAAGTTCAGTTAGTTTTGAGCCCCTATTTAAAAGTTGTTGTGTAGATGCATCCAAATCAGATCCAAATTGAGCAAATGCTGCCATTTCTCTGTATTGTGCTAATTCTAGTTTCATCGAACCCGAAACTTTTTTCATAGCTTTTGTTTGAGCTGATGATCCAACTCTAGATACTGATAATCCAACGTTAATTGCTGGTCTTATACCTTGGTTAAATAATTCTGTTTCTAAGAATATTTGACCATCAGTAATTGAAATTACATTTGTAGGAATAAATGCAGAAACATCTCCCCCTTGTGTTTCAATAATTGGAAGTGCTGTTAATGAACCACCACCGTGCTCGTCGCTTAACTTTGCAGCTCTTTCAAGTAATCTACTATGTAGATAAAATACATCTCCCGGATAAGCCTCACGGCCTGGAGGTCTTCTCAATAATAGAGACATTTGTCTGTACGCAACAGCTTGTTTAGATAAATCATCATAGATAATAAGTGCATGCATTCCATTATCTCTAAAATACTCACCCATGGCACATCCTGTATATGGTGCTAAAAATTGTAATGGCGCAGAATCTGATGCTGTAGCTGCAACAATAGTTGTGTACTCCATTGCACCTGCTTCTTCTAAAGTTTTTTGAATTTGTCTTACCGTTGATCTTTTTTGTCCAACTGCAACATAAATACAATATAATTTTTGCTTTTCATCATCGGATTCATTTATTTTTTTTTGATTAATAATTGTATCCACAGCAACTGCAGTTTTACCTGTTTGTCTGTCACCAATAATTAATTCCCTTTGACCTCTTCCAATTGGAACCAAACTATCGATTGATTTTAATCCAGTTTGCATTGGTTCATTGACTGATTGACGAGGAATAATTCCTGGTGCTTTTACTTCTACTCTAGTTTTTTTAATATTTTTATCAAATGGGCCTTTTCCATCAATAGGATTACCTAAACCGTCTACAACTCTTCCTAACAATTCCTTTCCAACAGGAGTATCAACAATGTTACCCGTCCGTTTTACTACATCACCCTCTTTTACATTTCTATCGTCACCAAAAATTACAACACCAACATTTTCACTTTCTAAGTTAAGAGCCATTCCTTTCGATCCATCTGCAAATTCCACCATTTCTCCAGCTTGTACATTATCCAAACCATAAATTCTTGCGATACCATCTCCAACTGATAATACCTGCCCTACTTCTGCAACTTCGGCTTTTTCACCAAAATTTTTAATTTGTTCTTTTAATATTTTTGTAACTTCTGAAGGATTTATTTCCATCTATGCCTCTATCATTCTATTTTCGA
>CACCJO010000001.1 GCA_902546375.1 uncultured Pelagibacteraceae bacterium | reverse complement strand
AAATCTTTTGAAACACCTGACATTTCATTAAAAAGTAATACAGAAGGTGTCTTAAATATTTTACAAATTTTAAAGCGAAAAAAATATAAAGCAAAATTATTTAATGCAGGCTCAGGACAATTTTATGGAGATAATAAAAAAAATTTTTACAACATTAATTCTAAGATAGAACCACAAAGCCCATATGGGGTATCCAAAGCAGCAGCTTATTGGTTTACCAAAATTTACAGGGAAAAATATGGGATTTATTGTTGTACAGGAATTTTATTTAATCACGAGTCTCCTCTGAGATCTAAAGAGTTTGTTACAAAAAAAATTGTCGATACAGCTCTTAAAATTAAAAGACGAAAAGAGTCAAAATTAGAATTAGGAAACATTGACATATTCAGAGACTGGGGGTGGGCACCTGATTATGTTAAAGCTATATGGTTAATGATGCAAAGAAACAAACCTAGAGATTTTCTCATAGGATCTGGAAAAACACATTCACTAAAAGAATTTGTAAATGAAGTTTTTAAATATTTAAATATAAGCAAAAAAAATTTAAAAACTAATGTATCAAAATATAAGAGAAAAATTGATTTAAGAGGTTACAAAGCGAACATTGCAGAAACTCAAAAAATTCTAAAATGGAAACCTAGTTTAAAATTTAAGACTATAATTCACAAGATGATTAATAATGAATTATTTTAATTTGATATTTTCTAACAAATCTATTTTAAGAATATTTCAACTTGAAATTTTTAAAAAATTCAAATTTGAAGGAGATATAATAGAATTTGGCGCTTCTGAAATTGTTAATAAAAATTTTTGTAATTCTATTTCAAAGAATTGCAAAATAACATATTCCAATATTAATCCATCAAACAAGGAATATTTAAATATTGATTTACAGAAAAAAATCTCTTCAGAGATAAAATATGACTGTATTGTTATTTTTAATGTTTTAGAGCATCTTTTAGATCCTAATCTGGCCTTGAGAAATTTATCAACAATTTGTAAAAAAGATGGTAAGATTATTGGATCCACCCCTTTTCTCTTTAGAGTTCACGGAGCACCTAAAGATTATTCAAGATTTACAAAAGATCACTTAATAGAATTATTAAAGTCAAATAACTTTAAAAATATAGAAATTATTGAGCTGGGCACTGGTCCATTTTTAGCATGTGTTTCTTTGCTGAGAAGTTATTTAAAGTATTTGCCTATTTTTTATCAATTGTTAGTTTCGTTGGCCTTAGTTTTTGATAAGTTAATTAAATTATTCATCAAAACTGATCCTAAAAAAATTTACCCTATAGGTTACATCTTTTTTGCAAATAATAATTGAATTATGAAAAATAAAATACTTGTTACTGGTGGAACCGGACTTATCGGGAAATACTTACAACAACAAATGCCAAATGCAGTATATGTGGGGTCGTCTGATTATAATTTAACCAAAAATAATGAAGTTATTAGAATGTTCCAGGATATAAAGCCAAATATTGTGATACACCTAGCGGCACTTGTTGGAGGTGTTCATCATAACATTCAGGAACCTGTAAGATACTTTGAGGAAAACTTATTGATTAATACTTTTGTTCTCAAAGAAAGTTATAAATTTAAAGTAAAAAGATTTACTGGAATATTAAGCTCATGTATTTATCCAGATAAAATTTCGAATTATCCTATAAAAGAAGATCAATTAATAGAGGGCGCACCACACCAAGATCTTTTTTCCTATTCCTATGCCAAAAGATGTTTAGCTATTCAAGTTGATATGTACAATAAAAAATACAATACAAATTATAACTACTTAATCCCATGTAATTTGTACGGAGAATTTGATAAATTTGATCAAATTCAAGGACATTTTGTAGGTGCTTTAATTCATAAAATTATAGCAGCAAAAAATTCAAACAAAAATTTTATTGAATTATTTGGAGATGGCACACCTCTAAGACAATTTATGCATGCAAGGGATGTAGCTAGAATAATTTGTAAAATGATAGAAGAAGATAAATACTTGAATATGAATATTGCTACTGATGAAAATTATACAGTATCTGAAATAGCAAAAATTGCTTTAAAGGTTTGTGATGCCGAACATTTAAAAATAAAATATAATCCTGATAGACCCAATGGACAAATGAGAAAAGATATTGACACAAGTAGATTTGAAAAAAATTTTCCAAATTTTAAATTAACTCAATTATCAGTGGGAATTAGAGAAATATACGAAAAATTAAAAAAATGACAAAAACACTTTTATTTGGGGGTAGTGGCTTTTTTGGACCAGTAATTTTGTCTAAAGATGAAGATATTATTTCGGTAGGTAGAACACCCCCTCCCAAACATTGTAAAAATCAACACATTCAAATTAAAGATTTAAATGAACTCCATAAGTTAGATAAATTAGAATTTGATAAAGTAATTTTTTTGATTGGTAGTTCCAATCATCACGAGATAAATCTTAATATTGATATGGGTATTGATTTTAATGTATACCCACTAAATAAGGCGCTTGATTATTTTTCAAAAAGAAATTTAAAGAAATTTATTTGTTTCACAACAATTCTTTTGTATGACCAAAATAAATTAGTCATACCAGTTGATGAAAAGCAAGAGATAAATCCTTATACTAATAAATATATTTTTAGTAAATTTTTGTCTGAACAGATAGTTAAGTTTTATCAAAAATCAGTACCATCAATTATAGTTAGATTAAGTAATATTTATGGTTACACAGAATTAAGAAGACCTGATTTAATACCCACAATTATGCAAGATATTTTTGAAAGAGAAAAAGTTGAGATATGGTCAAATAAACCAAAAAGAGATTTTATATTTACAGAAGATGCTGCTGATGCTGTTCTTAAAATATTGAATACAGATTTTACTGGCATAATAAACTTGGGATCAGGCAAAATGTCATCATTAAAATTAATCTCAGAAATAATTGAGGATCTCTCAGGAAAAAAAATAATTTCAAAAGATCAACCAGTTAGTGGGCCTATGGAATTTAATACAAATATTAAAAAAATCTCAGATATTACAGGGTGGGAACCTCAATTTGATATTGAAAAGGGATTGGAAAAAACTTTCAATATTATGAAATCATACTATTTGAAACAAACTTAATGAAATTATATTATTGGTCACCTTTTTTAACGAATATCGCAACAGTTAGCGCAGTTACAAATTCAATAAATTCATTAAAAAAATATGATAAAGAAAATAATTTTAAAACTTTTTTAATCGACTCCTCAGGCGAATGGCAGAGCAAATTAGATAAAACTTTAGGAATTGATATTGTTAAATTATATAAAAAAAATTATCATAATTTTTTACCAAAAGGTAATTTTTTTAAAAGTCGATTATCACAAATGATAATTTTTATATTGAATTTTAATTTATTAAGAAAATTATTACTTAAAGAAAAACCAGAATTTTTGATTGCACACCTGATAATATCCTTACCACTGGTCCTGTTTTTTTTTTTTAAGTTTCAAACAAAATTAATTATAAGAATTTCAGGAACACCAAAACTTAATATAATAAGGCGATTTTTTTGGACCCTACTTTCCAAAAATGTTCATGTTGTAACCTGTCCAACTAAATCAACCTTAAAAAAATTTTCTAAGCTTAAAATTTTTCCAGAAGAGAAATTAAAACTTCTTTATGATCCAATATTAAACGTAAACTCCATAAATATAAAAAAAAAAGAAAAAATAGAAAATAGATTTATTAAAATGGATTATATACTTAGTATTGGTAGATTGACTAAACAAAAAAATTTTTCTTTATTAATAACAGCTTTTAAAGAAATCAAAAAAGAGTATCCAAATTTAAAATTGATTATTCTAGGAGAAGGTGAAGAGAGAAAAAAACTTGAAAAGCTGATAGAAGGTTTAAATTTGAATGGTCATGTTTTTTTAGAAGGATATAAAAAAAATATATTTAATTATTTATATCACTGTGAATGCTATATCTCATCATCTTTATATGAAGATCCAGGTTTTAGTTTAATCGAGTCAGGATTCTTAAATAAGCCCGTTATAGCCGCAGACTCTAACACTGGTCCAACAGAAATATTAAATAATTCTAACAATGGTTTTTTATTTAAAAATAATGATAGAATTTCTCTTGTTGATGAATATTTAAAATTTAAAAAATCAAATATTCAAGAAGTGATGAACAAAAAAATTAATCTTAAAAAATTTTCTAAAAATTTTTCAATTTTTAAACATTTTCAAATTCTTGAAAAAATTCTATCTAATTAGAATAATAAAAAAAAGGATCAATTATCTTTTTTTTATCTACTAAATCTGCAATTTTTTTAAATTTTGGACCTTTAGAAAGAAAAAGGAAAAAATTATATTTTTTTAATTCATGGTTTTTTAAATTATCTGTTGTTTTTAAAAATGGATCAAAACCTTTTGTATATTTATATCTTCTCTTAAAATATTTTAGGATATCAATTTTTTGAGAGTTTCTTGTATCAGCTACTCCATACTTATATGTAAGTCCCACTATACAAATCTTAATTTTATTTTTTTTAATTTTACTTGTTTTAATTGAAAAATTAGTAAAATTAATTACATACTTCTTCATGTAATTATTTACACTTCTACCAGATAAAGTAACCTTAGATTTATAACCTCGTTTTTTTGCAATATAGGTTAAATAAAACGGATCTACTGGAAGACAGTGACCTCCTACCAAGCCAGGAGAAAAATTTATAAAATTCCATTTAGTTGAAGCTAGACGAACTACTTCATTAAAATCTAATTTTAACTTATTACAAATCATTAATATTTCATTGAATAATGCAATATTTAGGTCTCTTTGAATATTTTCAATACCTTTTGCTGTTTCTGCCTCTCTAATACTCTTAGAAAAAATTAATTTTTTAGATATTTTTTTATATACATTAGTTATTACTCTTCTTACTTTTTCATCATTACCTTCATAGGCAAGAATTTTATTAATATTATTCAGATTTCTGTCTTTATCACCAGGATTAATTCTTTCAGGACTGTAGCATGTGCTAAAATCATGATTATTCAATAATTTTGTTTTTTTTTCTAATTTTTTTGTGAATGATCTAGTTACTCCAGGATAAACAGTTGACTCCAAAACTATTATATCTCCTATTTTTAAAATTTTTGAGAGTAAGTTAAAACTCTTATCAATATATCTTAGATCTGGTTTTTTAGAATTTGTAATAGGAGTTGGAACACAAATAATATAAAAATTACTACTATTTAAATCTTCAATTTTTTTGGAAAATTTTAAATTTTTTATATTAATCTCTTTTTTTTCAAATTCATTATTGAGGTCAACCCCTCTTTTTAAGGTGTCAATTCTTTTTGAATTGATATCATAACCAATAGTTTTGAAATTTTTTGCTAATTTTAAACAAATAGGCAGACCTACATACCCAAGACCTATTACACATATTTTCAACATGAAATATTTATATCGTTAATGAATTAATATTGATATATCAATATTATTTTTATGCAAATATTAATTACAGGTGCAGCTGGTTTCATAGGTTTCAATTTCACTAAATATTTATTGAGCACATCTGATGCCACAGTAGTTGGTATTGATAGTTTAAATAATTATTACTCAAAAAAACTTAAAAAAGATCGTGTTAGGGAATTATCTAGATACAAAAAATTTTCGTTTTTCAAAATAAATATCTTAAATAAAAAAAAACTGGAAAAAATTTTTAAATTAAGAAAGATAGACTTAGTAATAAATTTAGCAGCACAAGCAGGTGTACGCTATTCATTAGAGAAACCAAATGAGTTTGTTGATAATAATATTCAAGGATTCTATAATCTTATTGATGTAGCAAAAAAGTATAAGACTAAAAAAATTATTTATGCATCCTCTAGTTCCATCTATGGTGACTCAAAAAAATTTCCTTTAAATGAAGCTCAAAACGTAATGCCAAAGAATATTTATGCTTTATCAAAAAAAATCAACGAGGAAATGGCGGAGGTATTTTCTAGACAATATAATATTACTTTTATCGGATTGAGGTTTTTTACAGTATATGGAGAATGGGGTAGACCAGATATGTTTATGATGAAATATTTAACCTCAAGTTATAATCAAAAGATAAATTTCTATTTAAATAATTACGGTAAACATACTCGTGATTTTACTTATATCTCAGATGTCTGTAAAATAATGTCAAAACTTGTTTTTATAAAAAAAAAAATAAAACATGAGATTTTTAATGTTTGTTCAAATAATCCTCAAAAATTAACAGATATAATAAAAAAGATTGATTTTTTAACACAAAAAAAACCAAAATTACTAAAAAGGAAATTACAAAAAGCTGACGTTGTTAAAACTCATGGAACAAACAAAAAAATTAGAAGTTTTGTTGGAAAGCAAAATTTTACATCAATAGATCATGGTTTGAAGAACACTGTCAATTGGTTTAAAAATTATTACAAATGTTAAATATCGTTTAGCATTTTGTCAAAATTAGTGACATGATTTTTTAAACTAAATTCTAAAATTTTTTTTTGTGTAAATTTGGATTTATTAATAAATATTTGAGGATTGTTTGCAAATTTTTCAATTGATTTTTTTAGATCTTCTAAATTTTTATAAATCGTGCCTCCTTTTCCTCCAGATAAAATTTCATTAATACCCCCATGACTTTGAGAAGCGATAATTGGTAAACCAACATGAGCAGCCTCAACAACTGAATTTGGAAAACCCTCAAAATATGATGAATTTATATAAAGATCTGCTTTGATAAGGTGATTGTATGGATTCTTTTTAAAACCAATAAGTTTTATTTTCTTTTTTAAATTAAGAGAATTCACAAAATTAGATATATTATCTTTTTCTGGGCCGACACCAATAATATGAAGGCTAATTTTTTTTTTAACTTCGCTAATAGCTTGAATTATTTCGTAAATATTCTTTTCTTTTGATAACCTACAGACAGTTATAAGCTTTATTTTTGATTTTTTTGATATTTTTCTTTTAAATTTTTTCTTAATTATTCGAAAATCTGTGATTGATGGTGGAAATAAAGTCTTTGAAAAAATCCCATATTTTTTTTTCAAATATTTCCCTAAATACTCAGAGTTGCAAATAACTAAATCAAATTTTTTATAAAAAATTGGTATAAGAGATTTAATTAGTATTTTTTTAATTCGATCAATTAAGCTAAAATAAATGTCTAATTCTTTAAAAGGTGTCCGCTCAATAGCAATAAATTTTAAATTATTTTCTTTTTTTATAAAAATCGAACAAAGTAAATTTGTATAATTAATATTAGATATAAGATAATTTTGAGCATCATTTTTAATAATTTTTAAAATAATCTTTTTTAAGTAAAAAACTGCAAAAAAGGCTCTTCTGGAATTTATTATCTTAACTTTAATACCTGCTTTTAAAAATTCTTTTTTGTATGCACAATTGTTCATGCAAATTACAAAAATATTATATTTTTTTTGATCTAAAGAACAACAAAGTTTAAAAACAGAATTACCTGCTCCACCTTTACCAAATCTTGCTAAAAAAAAAATAAGATTTTTTTTCATTTTTTTACTTACTTATTTTTTCAAAATAGTAAATTTTTAAGTCTTTTAAATCAACTTTAACGTTAATATCTTTAAGTAATTTTATTTTAGATAGAAATTTAAAAATAAAACTCAGTCTTGGAAAAATCAAAATTAATTTTTCAATTAGATAACCAAAACTTACATATCTAGGATCATTCAATATTTTAACTAATTTCAGATTATTGTTTTTTCCAAAATTTTCTAAAGTGCTATTTGAAAAAAAAACCATATGAAATGGTATTATCCAGTGATAATTTCTACCTGTAATTTTCGCGTACAAGGAGTCAATGTTAAAAGTAGTAAGAATTAGTTTTCCTTTTTGATTAAGTAATTCATTTATTTGATATAAAACTTTGAATGGATCTTTAAAGTGTTCTATTACATCTGCCATTATAATTAAATCGTATTTAATCTTTTTTTTTAAATGACTTTCAATGGTTTCATTAAAAATATTTAACTTGAAATTATTTTTTGCGTAACTTGAACCATGAGTAGAAAGTTCTAATCCTGAATAGTTTTTAACTTTATTTTTTAATAATGACCCCAAGACTCCGTAATACGAACCTATTTCAAGTACATCCATATCTTCTTTAATATATTTATTTATCTTATTAATTAGTTTTTCAAAATAATATCTTTTAAATTTAATCTGAGATATGTATTTATTATCAGCAACTTCTTGATAATTTTTTTCTATTTCATTATTTTCCATTTTAAAAATTAATTCGGAGAAAATAATTTTACACTTAGTGCATTCATATATAGAGGGCTTTTCATAACTATCAGTTGTACAATTAAAATTAATTTTTTTGTGGTCTAAATCTCCAAAGTGATATCTTACTTTAATTTTTCCATCACATATATGGTTGGGGCATTTATTGTTACCTGTAATTGACATATCTTAGATTAAAAAAATTTATTAAAATTTGTAATTTTTTATTAAAAAAAAATATATTTTTTAAATTAAAAATATATAACATTTATAAGCAATTTAAAATAATAATGAAAAATAAACTTTTAAAAAAATTCAAAATATATGTTGCTGGTCACAATGGTATGGTTGGTAGAGCTGTAATAAGGTATTTGAAACATGAAGGTGTTAAAAAATTAATTTTTGAAAATAGAAAAAAACTTAATTTACTTAATAGTAAAGATTTAGAAAAATTTATTAGGTCACAAAAACCAGATATAATAATTAATTGTGCAGGTAAAGTTGGCGGAATATTAGCAAATGCTAGTTATCCTGTTGAATTTATAAATGAAAATATATTTATACAGTTAAATTTAATTAATCTTGCTTATAAATATAAAATTAAACACTTTATAAATCTGGGAAGCTCTTGTATTTATCCGAAAAATTCAAAACAGCCTATTAAAGAACAATATCTATTATCTAATGAACTTGAAAAAACTAACGAGGCATATGCTTTAGCAAAAATTGTTGGATTAAAAGTTTGTGAATTTTACAATCAACAATATAAAACAAATTTCTTTACACTAATGCCCTGCAATCTTTATGGTCCTTTTGACAATTTTCACTCAAAAAATAGCCACTTTATCCCCGCATTAATTAAAAAATTTATTCAAGCAAAAAGAAAAAAAAAGAATGTAGTTGAAATTTGGGGATCAGGTTTGCCTCGAAGAGAAGTGATGCATGTAGATGATTTAGCAAATGCAATAGGATATTTATTAAAACTAAAGATCAATAATAATAAAAAACTTTTAAAAATTATAAAGATTAATTCGTTAATAAACGTTGGTTCTGGTCAAGAATTTCAAATAAAGAAGTTCGCTGAAATTATTAATAAATTAACCCTATCAAACAAAAGATTAAGATTTAATAGAAAGTTTCCTGATGGCACGAAAAGAAAAATTTTAGATATTTCAACTTTAAAAAAAATTGGATGGAAATCCAAAATAAACCTTAATGATGGTCTACGAAATACAATTAGCTGGTATAAAACAAATTACTAGTATGTTTAATTATTAAATGAAAAAAAGATTTAGTAAATATACTAAATTAGGCGGTTTATGGTTAAAATCTTTTGAAAAGAAAGACAAAAAAAATTATCCATTGATTTCGGTCATAATGCCAAATTACAAATCTACTAATTTAGAAAAATCAATTAAATCCGTTTTGAATCAAACTTATAAAAATGTTGAATTAATTTTAGTTGATGGAGACTCTGGAAAAAAAACTATTCAAATTTTAAAAAAGTATAACAATAAAATTGATTTTTGGTTAAGTGAAAAAGATAAGGGCATGTGGGATGCATGGAACAAAGGTTTAAAATTAGCTAGAGGTAGATTTGTTGGAATAGTTGACTCAACTAACAAGCTATATCCAGATGCTATGAAAATACTCTCAAATTATATAAAAAAAAATCAAAATTTTGACTTTGTTTGTGGAACAGTCAAAAAAGATGGAAGAATCTATGGAGGTTTTAATCCTGAAAAAATAACGATAAAATTTAATATAATACCATCCTCAGTAGTGGGTTTTTTTATCAAAAGATCTTCTTTAAGAAAAGTAGGATATTTAAATCTAAAATATAAGATACAAGCAGATTACGATTTATTGTATAGAATGATCGTAAAACACAATCTTAAAGGAATTAATTCCTCTGGTAAGGAAGTTTTTGGTGATTTAGGAGATAGTGGTTTTTCTAAAAAACATAATTTTAGGAAAACTCTATTTAATGAAATTATAATTAGAAATGATAATGGTCAAAATAAACTAGTTTTGTTGTACATAATTGTAGGCAGATGCTTAAGAAAAATTTTTAATATTTTATTTGGATTGTGAATAAAAAGATAATTTTTTATATCCCTTCGATAGAAGGTGGTGGTGTTGAAAAAAATCTATATTCATTGATAAAATATTTACCTAAAAAAAACAATAAAATATTCATTATTACCGCGGATAGGAAAAATAATAAATCGAAAGATATAAAATATGTTTGTCCAAATTCAGATTACTGGAGTAAAAAAAATCGGACAATAAAAAATATAATTTGTATTTATTTATTAATTAAAAATTTTTGGTCTTCAAAAGCTGTAATTTTATCTTTTCAATCAAATATTACTTCTATAATCACATCAAAATTTTTAGGGTTTAAGGTTCTAATAAGACTTAATACAAGTCTAAATAAATATGTGAATAATCTATTTAAAACGATTATTTTTAAATTTTTTTACTCATTATCCGACGCTATAATTGTGAATTCAAAATTTTTTCAGAATGAATTAAATGAATTCAATTTAAAATCTCAATTAATCTATAATTTGAATGATTATGAAAAAAAGAAAAAAAAATTAGATTTTTTTAAAAGATTCAAAGGACTAAAAATATTAAATATTGGTAGATTAACAGACCAAAAAGATCAATTAACATTAATTAAAAGTTTAAAAATTTTAAAGGAAAAAAAAGTTAATTTTAGATGCTGTATTATTGGAAGAGGGTCATTAAAAGATAAACTTAAAATTGAAATTGCTAAGTTAAATCTCAATAAAAATGTAAAATTAGTAGGTTTTAAAAATAAAGCTGAAGAATATTTGTCAGACAGTGATATTTTCGTTTTATCCTCTAAATTTGAGGGTTTACCGAATGTTTTAATTGAGTCTCAAAAATATGGCGTACCCATAATTTCAAGCAACTGTCCAACAGGACCCAATGAAATTTTGATGAATGGTAAGTTAGGGGAATTATTTTCTGTTGGTGATTATCATAATTTAGCCAATAAGTTGTTTGAATTTTCTAAAAATAAAAAAAATTTAAAATTAAAATCTATTAATGCAAAAAAATATTTAAAAAGATTCGATCCAGAAAAAAATTCAAAAAAATATTTTGATCTAATTTCTGAATATTTATGAAAAACTATAAAATATCAATAATTACAGTAACTAAAAATTCTGAAAAATTTTTGCGTCAAAATATTTCAAGTGTTAAGTCACAAAATTATAAAAATTTTGAGCACATACTTGTAGATGGTAATTCAAAGGATAAGACTTTAAAAATTATAAAATCATATAAAAAAAAAAAAATTAAGTTAATTAAAAATAAAAATGATAAAGGCTTATATCATGCAATGAATGTTGGTATAAAAAACTCCTCAGGTGATATAATTGGTATATTGAATTCTGATGATATCTATTTTAAGAACACCCTTAAAATAGTAAATAAATATTTTAATGAATATAAAGATTTAGATTTTTTATTTGGTAGTGTTTATAAGCATAAACTTTTGTCGGGTTATAAACCAAATATAATTGATTGGAGTTTTGGTTTTTACACAACTCATTCTGTCGGTTTTTTTATAAAAAAAAAATCTCAATTAAAAGTTGGACTTTATGATTTGAAATATAATTATTCAGCTGATTATGATTTATTTCTAAGAATGATAAAAAAATTTAAATTAAGAGGTTTATCAACTAAAAAAGAGGAAATTTTCGGGAAATTTAGACCTGGTGGACTTTCTTCAAAAATAAATTTTTTGGATTATTTAATAGAATGTAACAAAATTAGATTAAATAATGGCCAAAATTTTATCCAAGTTTATATAATTTTTTTATTAAGAATATTAAAAAATTTCAAAAAAATTATTAAATGAAAATATATATTTGTTCTCTAATAAGTAAAAAAAATCAACAATTTTTAAACTCCCATTTGAATTCTCTAAATCAACTTAAAAAACCTAAGAACTATAGTTTTAAAATGGTATTTGTTATTCATCCAAGAATTATTTCTTGTAAATATTTATTTAAGAAATTTTTGAATAAAATTGATTATGTAATTCTTAAAAGTACAAAAGATAACATCCCTTCTTCCAGAAACATTTTTTTAAAATTTTTAAAAAATAAAAATTTTAGATATGCTGGATTTTTAGATGATGATTGCATGGTCAATAGAGATTGGCTTTTAAACATGATAAAATTTATTAATCAAAAAAATTGTGATATTGTTGGTGGTCCTCAAAAACATAAATTAAAAAATATAATATTTAAAAATTATTACGATATCTTAGAGCCCAGAAGACAACATGGAGAATTAGTAAGATGGGTTGCTACTAATAATTGTTTTTTTTCTAATAAAATTATTAAATCAAATTTTTTTTTTGATACTAAGCTTGCTAGTTATGGAGGAAGTGATCAATTATTCTTTAGAAAGCTTTATAAAGAAAAATTTATTATTAAATGGAATACGAAATCTTTCACTACTGAAAATTATAATCTTCAAAGAGAAAAAAAATTATGGTTTTTAAAAAGAAATTTAAGATATGGATATTCTGGAAATCTTATAGATAAGGAAATTTATGGAAAAATGTGTTCAATAATGATTATTATAAAAATATTTTACTTAATTTGTACTTCACTGATTTTACTTCTGGTCCCCAATAGGAAAAGTAATGTAAAAGCATCCTTCCTTTTATTAAGAGCTATAGGTAGATTTGTGGAACTTTTTAATTATAAACCTAAAAAATATATATAGTTAGATATAAAATAATAAAAACAATAATAAAAAATTATAACATAATTATTTTTTCTAATTGATTGTATGATTTTATTTTTATCAAAAAAATTTAAAAAAATAATATAAAACATAGGTTCAAAATATTTTTGAAAAATAAAATAACCTGTATTAAAGGTAATTAATAATAAAACAACTAAAGCGTAGTTAGAAATTGAATTTTGACTGAAATATAAAAGAAAATAAATTCCTAAAAAGGCTGCAGGAAAAACTAAATAATGACTATCAAATAAAAAATGTGATATTTTTAAAAAAACACCACCTCCAATTTCTCCATCATAATAAAAATTAAGACTACATAAAATTGTTATTACTAAACTTAACAAACAAAGTTTTTTGTCAAAAAAAGTAATTAATCTAAATTTTTTATTTTCATAACTATTTATTAAATTCTGAATTATAAATGGAATTAAATAAAACATCATTATTGATGCACTTATCAAAATTGAGGAATTAAAGTTGGTGGTATTTTGTTTAATACCGTAAAATAATAAAGGATTTAATATTAAAAAATAAATACCTGGTATTGATAATGAAAATATAAATATTGAAAAAAGTATATATCTTTTAAAACTCAAATTATTAAATAAAAAGATTAATAAGAAAATAAAAAAAAAAACGTAAAATTGTTTACTGTAACAAGCTAAAGAAAAAAATATTATTGAAATTAACAATCTATTATTGTTTGTAAAATTAGACTTTATGAAAAAATTCAAATAAAAAATCCCTAAAGTAAAAAAGATCAGAGCTGTATTGTGATTATTACCCCAAATCGCAGAATATTGAAAAACTGGTAAAACTAATATAAGTGAGCATATTAAAGCAATATTAGGTTTGTAAATAATTTGAAATCTTTCCCTTAAAGAAAAATATAAAATTATTGGAAGAAAAAATGAAACTGTAAAGACAGAAATTAAATAACTGTCAAGAGAATTTATAAAATCAAATTGAGAAAATATCAAATTGTGTAAAGGAAAATTAATTAAATTTGTATCAACTCCTAAAGTTAAATTTAATAGATTGCTCAAATCTTTTTTAAGAAGGATGATATATTCCCAATGGGTTCTCAAATCATTTACAACACCACCTTCTTTTGTTTCAATACCCTTGTCTAATAAATATTCATTGTAAGAAAATACACCTAATAAATTTGATAAATTGATTTTTAATAAAAAACTTATTAATAATGTAATTATTAAAAAAGTTGTAAATACCCAAATAAAATATTTATTTATTGAAAGCTTATCAATAATGATGAAAAAGAATTTCATATCAATTATTATACCTTATCATAAAAAAAAATCTTTTTTTAAAGAAACTATTCAGTCTATTAGTAATCAATCTTATAAAAATTTTGAGGTTATAGTTATTTATGATGACAGTGATAAATCAGAATTAAATTATGTAAAGAAAATTTTGAGAAATTTTAAATTCAAAAAAAAGTTATTAATTAATAATAAAACTATTGGTGCAGGACTCTCTAGGAATAAAGGAATAAAGGTTTGCAGAGGTCAATTTATTGCTTTTTGTGATGCTGATGATTTATGGACGAAGGATAAGTTAAAAATACAATTGAATTTTATGAAAAGAAGAAATTTACAGTTTTCACATACAAATTATTATATAATAAATATTAATTCAAAAAAAATTGGTAAATTTACTGTTCCAAAAACTATTTCATTTAATCAATTAATTAAAAGTTGTGATATTGGATTATCATCAGTTATGGTTTCTAGATCATTATTGAAAAATAATCCTTTTTCAAATTTAAAAACCAAAGAGGATTATTTATTATGGTTTAAGTTAAATAAACATTTAAAATCATTTATTGGCATAAATAGGAGCTTAGTTTATTGGAGACAATTAGAACAATCTCTATCATCTTCAAATATCCAGAAACTGAGTGATGCTTTTAGATTATATAAAAATCATTTAAATTTAAGTTTCTTCTATTCAATTTATTGTGTGTATAGATTGAGCATGTATGCTGTAATAAAAAAATATATAATGTACTCGAAGTTTTAATGGAAAATTTAACTTTAGTAATACCTGCAAAGTATGAAGCAACAACACTTCCAGTTGTCTTAAAAGAAATTGAGAAATTAAATCTTAATTGTAAAAAAATTGTTGTTGTACCAAAATATGATAAAGAAACATTGGAAGTCTTAAAAATTAGTGATTGTGAAGTTTTAATACAAAAAGGAGAAGGATTTGGAAGCGCTCTCATTGAAGGCTTAAATCACTCTAAAACTGAATACTCATGCATCTTTAATGCTGATGGTTCTTTTGATCCTAAATATTTAGATGAAATGTTAAAAAGAAATAAAGATAATTTTGAGTTTATTTTTAGCACAAGATATAAAAAGCCAGGTGGTAGTGATGATGACACTATCCTTACATTTATTGGAAATTATTTTTTTACTTTTTTGAGTAAGGTATTATTTCAATTAAATATTTCTGATATTCTTTATACCTACGTTATGGGAAAGACTAAAGCGTTTCAAGATTTAGCATTAGACCACAATGATTTTACTTTTTGTGTAGAATTGCCGATCAAGGCAAAATTTAAATCTTTTAGAATGCATGATTTCCCATCCTATGAGAGACCAAGAATTAGTGGAAAAAAGAAAGTAAATGAGTTAAAGGATGGCTTTCTAATTTTAATTTCTATATTAAGATTATTTATATTTAAAAAATGAAAAAAATAGCACTTATAACTGGAATTACTGGTCAAGACGGCTCTTATTTAGCTGAATTTTTATTAAAAAAAAATTATGTAGTGCATGGACTTATCAGAAAATCATCATCTTTTAATACTAAAAGAATTGATCATCTTTATATAGACCCTCATAATAAAACAAATTTTTTTTTACATTATGGAGATCTTACAGACACAAATAGTGTTTATAATATTATTCATAAAATTAGACCTAATGAAATATATAATTTAGGGGCTCAAAGTCATGTTGGTGTTTCTTTTGAAAATCCGGAATATACCTCTGAAGTATCAGGAGTGGGTACATTAAGGCTCTTAGAAGCAATAAGATTCTTAAAAATAAAAAATGTTAAATTTTATCAGGCTAGTACGTCCGAACTTTTTGGAGAAACTTATGGAAAAAATGTTTTTAATGAGAAGTCTAAATTTCATCCAAAATCACCTTATGGAGTAGCTAAATTATATTCATATTGGATTACATCGGTTTATAGAGAAGCATATGGAATTTTTGCATGCAATGGTATTTTATTTAATCATGAAAGCCCAAGAAGAGGTGAAACTTTCGTGACCAGAAAAATTACTAGATTTTTAGCAAAAAAAAAATTAGGAAGTAGAGATATTTTGTACTTAGGTAATTTAAATGCAAAAAGAGACTGGGGTCATGCAAAAGATTATACCGAGATGCAATGGAGGATTTTACAACAAAAAAAACCTTCAGATTATGTAATTGCGACTGGGGAAGCATATTCAGTAAGAGAGTTTATTAATATTGCATCAGGATATTTAGGAATTAAAATTTACTGGAGAGGTAAGGGATTAAATGAAGTAGGATATATTAAAGATAAAAAAAATAATAATAGAACGATTATAAAAATTGACAAAAATTACTTTAGACCAAATGAAGTAAATTATTTAAAAGGAAATGCATCAAAGGCATTTAAAGATCTCAATTTTAAACCCAAGTATTCATTTAGAGATTTAGTGAGAGAAATGCTTGAAAGTGATTTAAAAAAGGCACAAAAAGAACTACTTAAGTAAAAAATGTTAGAAATTTATGTAATTTTTTTTACATTATTTTTAATATTTATTTCTAACTATATTTCAAAAAAAAAACAATTTTTAACTGACAAAAAATTTAATATTCACAAATCTTTTGCATCAAAAAGTGTTGTGCCAATCACTGGTGGTTTCGTATTTTCAACATCAATTTTATTTTTTTTAAATTTTGAGAATCAATATCTAAAAATTCTTTTAATACTCATATTTCTTATAGGATTTTTATCTGATATAAATTATTTAATTTCTCCAATTAAAAGACTTTTTTTACAAATTATAATTATTTTAATTTTCATAAATATTGATCAAATTTTTATTAATTCCATCAGAATAGAGGCTTTTGATTTTCTTTTAACTAATATTTATTTTAAATATTTTTTTACTTTATTTTGTTTTTTAGTTTTGATTAATGGCTCAAATTTTATGGATGGAATAAATACACTTTTGATAGGATATTTTTTAGCATTATTGTTTGTAACTCTTATTTCAATTGAAAAATTTAATCTTTTCTATGATGTGAGTAATTTTTATATTTTAGCTTTAATTCTTTTTCTAATTTTTTGGCCAAATTTTTTTGGAAAATTGATATCGGGTGATAGTGGAGCTTATTTAATCTCATTCGTAATTGGTTATTTTTTGATTGATCTAGCTAATTCATCCAATAGAGTATCACCATATTTTGTTTCTTGTCTTTTATGGTATCCTGCATATGAGTGCTTATTTTCAATCATAAGAAAACTCAAAGCTAAAAAATCTGTTGCTGAGCCAGATAATCGTCATTTACATCATTTAATATTATTATTTTTAAAACGTAAATTTAATTTAAAAGAAAACTTTTTAAATACACTTACTGGATTAACTATTAATTCGTTTAATTTAATTATTTTTTATGCAGCCTTTGAAAATGTTTCTCAAACTAAAAATCTTGTACTCATAAATATATCAAGTTTGTTTGTTTACAATTTAATCTACTACTGTCTTAATAAATCTGAAAAATAAATTTAATTAGAAAAACTTTTTGGTTTTATATTTCCTAAAGAAAAAATTAACCAAAAAAGTGTTCCATTGAAAGTTGAAAAAAAGGACCCACTAGGCAAGATTGGAATAAGAAAAATAATCAGATAGGACAAAGTAGAAAAATATAAAATATTTTTTGTTAATGTATAATTATAAAAAATATTTTTTAAACCAACAAACATAAGATAAATAAAAAATATATATCCAACTATTCCATGTTCAGATAATAACTCAAAATGAATTTGATGTGGATGAGTATTACACCTAAGATTAGTAAGTCTAATTTTTTCATCAAAATATTTATCATTATGACACTCATATCTAAAATTTTTATTTGCTACTCCGGTAATGGGATATTCTTGAAAAATTTTTAAAGAAACATCATAATGTGCAAAATATTTAATATTTTGAAATCGACTAAAAAAATTTTTACCTTCTACAAAATCGTCATCTGTCTTACTAATTTCAATAAATCTTTTAAAAAACTCTGTTTGTTTTTTATATATGTTGGGACTAAAAAACATCAAGCTTAAAAATGAAATTACAATTATAATAAAAAAATTTTTCTTTTTAAAAATTAATTTTTGCTGATTTATAAAAAAAATAATTGATGTAAATATTATTAAACTTTTAATAAAATTCGATCTTTCTCCAGTTACTAAAATAGTAATAGGAATTAATAATAATAAAAAGTTGAACATTAATTTTGAATCAAATTTTATATTCTTATATAAATTATATGTAGCTATTATGTATCCAAAACATAAAATAAAAGCACCGACCACAGCCTCATCTTTAAAAAAACTGACTATTCTTGTTCCATCAGGACTTTCGTAGCCAATAATGTTATGACCAAAAATACTTTCAAAAAAAATATCAAATATTAAAAATGCAATTATGCAGCTCCAAAAAAACATTATCTTTTTTAAAGTTTTTGAGTCTGAAATTAATATTTTGAAAGAGTAAGCAAATATTATAAATTTTATGAATGTAATTGATCTAATTAAACCTGCACTTGATGTATGAGCTGAGAAAAAATAAGCGTATAGTGAGTTAATAATTAGATAAATATAAAAAATTATTAATAATTTAAAAAACTTTTCTTTAGTCCAACCCCAATTTTTTGTAAGAAAACAAACATAGAGTGTAAAAATATTTATTATCAAAATATTAAGATTAATCGCAAAATTTCCCAAAATTAATGAGATGGGTATAAGAGTAAATAAAAATATCGATGTTTTACTGAACATATACATTAATGAATTCAAAAGTCTGATTTATGCAAATTTCAATAACTCCTAAACTTATTTGTTTATTTTACAATTGTATTTTTTGTATTATTAACTTACTTGAAACATATTTTATATGAAAAAAAATAAACAAAAAATTAACAACTTAATAAATAAAAAATATAAGTATCAACTTTTAGAGAATGGTTTCTCAAAGGAAGATATTTTAATTGGTAAGAAGGTCTTAAATTCAAGACAAATTACAATGGCATCTTTTACAAGAAAGTTTGAGACGGCATTTGCAAAAAAAATTGGAGCAAAATATGCATTAATGGTTAACTCAGGGTCTTCTGCTAACTTATTAGCAACTTTTGCTGCTGGAAATTTAATGAGAAAAAATTCTCTCAAGAGAGGAGATGAAGTTTTGGTTCCAGCTTTATGTTGGTCAACTTCCATATGGCCATTAGTTCAATTTGGATTAAAATTAAAATTTATCGATATTGATTTGGAAACTCTTAATATAAAAATTGATGAACTAAAAAAAAATATTTCAAAAAAAACTAAAGCAATAATGTTAATAAATGTTTTAGGAATTAGTGCAAATCTTTTTGATATTAGTAAATTAGCAAAAAAAAATAATTTAACAATTATTGAGGATAATTGTGAGTCTTTAGGATCAAGATTAAAAAATAAATATCTGGGAACATTTGGAGATTTTGCAAGTTTTTCATTTTTTTATTCACATCAAATAACATCTGGTGAAGGAGGGATGGTAGTTTGTAAAACAAAAGAAGATTATGATATTCTTTTTGCATTAAGATCTCATGGTTGGTTGGGTGGAACAAGATTTTACAAAAGAAATCTTAGATTGTATAAATCATATGCTAAAAAAAATCCTCAATTAGATCCAAGATACATTTTCATAAATTCTGGTTTTAATTTAAGGCCAACTGATATCCAGGGTGCAATTGCTCACAATCAATTTAAAAGGTTAAACTCATTAATGAGAGAAAGAAATCAAAATAGGAATATAATTATAAAAACTCTTATATCCTCAAAAAAGTGGAATAATCAATTTAAGTTCATTAATATACCCCCTAATTTTAAGCCTAGCTGGATGGGTTTTCCAATCTTATTATCGAAGAGATTTAGAAATAAAAAAAAAAGATTTGTTAACTATTTAGACTCTAAAGGTATAGAAACAAGACCAATCATAAGTGGAAATTTCTTAAATCAACCGGCAGCAAAGCTTTATAAACTTAACAAAGAAAAAAGAAAGTATCCAAATACCCAGGCAGTTCAAGAACTTGGTTTTTTGATTGGTCTTCATACAAAAAAAATTGATAAAAATAAGTTAAAACTAATTCACGACGCTTTCTTTAAAATTGACTCGATATAAATACTTATTGAAATGATAACTCTGCTTGAATTATATTTAGGTTATCTAGTAATTATATTTTCTATAGTTGGATTTGGATTTATTTCAACAAAATTTCTTTCACTTCGACTTTCTTTAGGTGAATTGGGTTTAAGTGGGATTTTATTTATGACTGTTTTGTCGTACATAACTAATTTTTTTTTTGCACATAATTTTATTCATAATTCTGTATTTATTATATTGGGACTAATTGCTTTTTTCATGTTTACAAAAAAAGGATTATTAAAAAAAAAAATTAAGTTAATTTTATTAGTTTCAACCTTATTATTTATCGGGCTTATAATGCATAAAACTCATGATGATTTTTTCTATTATCATTTTCCTTACACAATATCATTAATTGAATTCAAAAAAATCTTTGGTGTTGGTAATTTAGAGCATGGATTTAGGACGCCATCTTCTATATTTTACTTAAATTCTCTATTTTATCTTCCGATTTTAGAAAAATCATTAATTAATAGTGGAGCTATCTTTTTTTTGATTTTTTCAAATATTTTTTTTATTCAAAAAATATTCAATAAATTAAAAAACAAAAGATATGATTTTATACTAATATTATCATTATTTTCGTTAATATTTGTTAATTCAATTTTTCATAGATTAGCTGAACATGGAACAGATAGATCAGCATTAATTCTAATTTTTATTCTAGCTATTTATTATTTGGAGGGAACCAATATAAGGAAAAGTATAATTAACTTTAATTATTTTTATCAAAAAATTTTAATATTAATTATTTTAATAGCCTCATTGAAAAGTTTTTATTTGATATATTTGATTTTTATAGTGATATTTTTTTATGAGTTTAGAAAAACTTTATTTGAAAGTAGCTTTTATAAAAAATTATTTTCACAGAGAATTACATATTTTTTTATATTTAGTATTCTTATTATTTTAATTACTATATTTTCAAATACTGGTTGCCTTATTTATCCCGCCAGTTTTACATGTTTTGACTCATTTTCTTGGTCAATACCAAAGAGCCAAGTTATTCAGATGAAAACCTGGTATGAGCTTTGGTCCAAAGCAGGAGCAAGCCCAACTTATCGAATTGAAAATATTGACCAATATTTGTCTGGTTTAAATTGGGTTCCTAATTGGATACAAAATCATTTTTTTAATAAAATTTCAGATTATTTATTATCTCTATTTTTAATTATTATCATTTGTTCAATCTTTTTAATTCAATTTAAAAATGAAAGATTATTGAAAAAAAAAATTCACTTATTTTACTTCTCGATATTAATTTTGTTAATTGAATGGTTTTTAAACCATCCAGCTTTAAGATATGGTGGTTATACATTAATTGCGTTGCTTTTTTTTGTTCCTTTAAGCTTATTCATAGAAAGAAATCTTATTTCAGATTTTAAATTAAAAAAAAAAATAACAATATTAATTTGTTTATCTTTTCTATTTTTTTTATCAAAAAATGTTAATAGATTACTTAAAGAAAATGAAAAATATAATTTTAATCCTTTAATCAATGCTCATTATTATATAAATCCCAATGCTAACCATTTTATTGATTTACTATCAAAAGCAGAAAAGAAAAGAAATAACAATGGAGAAAAATTTTATATTGTTTTGAACAGAGATTTAATTAAAAAGATTAGATCAGATAATGACTAAAAAAATTATAGTGGTAACAGGTGGTGCTGGTTTTGTTGGTGGAAATCTCATTGATAAACTTTTGAAAAATACCAAATATAAAATAATTAGCTTAGATAATTATAGTTCTGGATCAATTAAAAATCATATAAGTCATTCTAGAGTAAAGTATATAAAAGACTCAACATATAATATTTCAAAAATATTGAACAAATACAAATCCAAAATTCATACAATTTTTCACTTTGGTGAATTTTCAAGAATATATCAAAGTTTTTTAAAAATGGATGAATGCATTAAATCAAATTCAATTGGATCACATGCTGTGTTCAATTTTTGTTTATCAAATAAGATCAAGTTAGTTTACTCAGCAACTTCTGCCAGTATAGGAAACAAGGGAAAAGATAAAGATTTATCTCCCTATGCTTTTACAAAAGCTAAAAACTTAGAAATGCTAGAGAATTTAAAAAATTGGTTTAATTTTAAATATGAAATTTTATATTTTTATAATGTGTATGGACCTAAACAGATCTCTATAGGAAACATGGCTACTGTGATAGGTATTTTTGAAAACCAATATAAAAATAACAAACCTTTAACAGTTGTTAAACCCGGAAGTCAGTCTCGTAGATTTACTCATATTGATGATACAGTTGATGCTTGCCTTTATGCTTGGAAAAAAAACAATTGTCGTCATTACAGTATTTCTAATAAAAAAAGTTATACAATTTTAGAAGTGGCCAAAATGTTTGACACGAAAATTAAATTTTTAGCAGCTAGAAAAGGTGAGAGATATGCTTCAGCATTAACAAATATGAATCTTTCAAATAAAGTTTATAAAATATTTGGTAAAATTAGCCTTAAAAATTATATTAAAAACATCGTAAATCATCAAAAAATCAATACTTAAAGAGTTTACAATAAACTTATTTTATGTATAAACCATTTGCCGGTAATTATTGCGAAAGAGTTATACCCGATACCATTCCGAACTCGGAAGTCAAGCCTTTCTGCGCCGATGATACTTTGTCTTAAGACATGGGAGAGTAGGACGTTGCCGGCATTTTGATTTAGTATTATGAAAATAAAAAGTTCATTAAAATCGTTAAAAAAACGAGACTTAAATTCTAAACTTGTTAGAAGAAGAGGAAGAATTTACATAATAAATAAAACTAATCCAAAATTTAAAGCAAGACAAAAATAGTCCTTATGGATAATGAAAGTCACAAAAATACTTGGAACAATTTTACTAAATTTGTTATGTGGGGAACTGTCGCTGTTATAGTTGTATTAGTTTTAATGGCCATCTTCTTATTGTAAGTTCCTTTTATGAAAATCGGATCTGTTTTAGAAAATCAAGAAAATGAAAAAAGAATATCTATCACTCCTGATGTTATAAAAAAATATACTTCTTTGGGATTTGAAGTTCTTTTAAGTGAAAATTATGGTCGTCATATTGGAATAAATGATGATGAATATTTAAATTTAGGTGTAAAAATTTTAAAAGATGATAAAGAGATTCTAAGTTCATCTGATATAATCGTACAATTAGGAATGCTTCCAGATGATAAAAGCTCGATAATAAAAGAAAACCAAATATTAATTGGAGTTTTAAACCCTTATGACAATAAAGATAAATTAGAAAGCTTAGCTAAAAAGAAAATTAAACTCTTCTCTCTAGAATTACTTCCAAGAATTACAAGAGCTCAATCTATGGATATATTATCATCACAAGCAAATTTAGCTGGATATAAAGCTGTAATAGAGTCTTTTGCTAACTTTAAAAAAGCGATACCAATGATGATGACAGCGGCAGGAACAATTCCAGCTGCTAAAGTCTTAGTAATTGGGGCTGGAGTTGCTGGGCTCCAAGCAATTGCAACAGCAAAAAGAATGGGGGCGATAGTATTTGCTACAGATGTTCGGATGGCTTCAAAAGAGCAAGTTGAAAGCTTAGGTGGAAAATTTTTAACAGTTGAAGGATCTGAAAATCTTGAAACTGAAGGTGGATATGCAAAAGAGGCTTCAGAGGATTTCAAGAATAGACAAGAGGAACTATTAACTGAAACCTTAAAAAAAATTGATATTGTAATTTGCACGGCTTTAATTCCCGGGAAAAAAGCTCCATTAATTGTTAAAGACAATATGATTAATGATATGCAACCTGGTTCAGTAATTTATGACTTAGCTGCAATTCAAGGTGGAAACACAGCTTTTACAGAAGCTAATAAAATTATTGAAAAAAATGGAGTTAAAATAATGGGAGAAAGTAATATTTTAAATAAATTACCTATTTCATCATCTAGTCTATATGCAAAAAATGTGTTTAATTTTGTAGATAATTTATTTGATAAAAAGGATAAAAAAATAAACATTAATCTAGAAGATGAAATAATTGAAAAAACATTAATTAAATAATATGGAAATAGATCCTTTAATTTTTAGATTGAGCATATTTATCCTGTCAATATTTGTTGGGTACTATGTAGTTTGGAGCGTAACTCCATCTTTGCATACACCTTTGATGTCAGTTACTAATGCTATCTCATCTGTAATTATTGTTGGTGCTATAATTGCAGGATTATCTGGAAATTCAGAAAGTATATTTAACACTTCAAGTATTTTTGGTTTTTTAGCTATAGCATTAGCAGCAATAAATATTTTTGGTGGGTTCCTTGTAACTCAAAGAATGTTAGCAATGTATAAAAAAAAGAAAAAGGATAAATAATGATATCAGCGAATTTATCAGCAATTTTCTATTTAATTTCTGGGGTACTATTCATTCTTGCATTGAGAGGTTTATCTTCTCCCGAAACTTCGAGACAAGGTAATTTATTTGGAATTTTGGGAATGATTATTGCTATCACAGTAACTTTTTTATCAATAGGTAATTTTTCAACAGGTTTCATTTTTGTTTTAATATTTATATTGATTGGAGGTTCAATTGGAGCATTCATAGCCTACAGAATACCAATGACTGCAATGCCAGAATTAGTTGCTGGCTTTCATAGCTTGGTAGGTTTAGCAGCAGTCTTTGTAGCAATTTCAGCCTTTGTAAATCCTGAAGCATTTAATCTTGGAGTAAGAGGAGATATTAAACTTGGTAGTTTAATTGAAATGTCAATTGGAGCAGCAGTTGGAGCGATAACTTTTTCAGGGTCTATTATCGCTTTTTTAAAGCTTCAAGGAATTATGTCTGGCTCACCTATTGTATTCAAAGGTCAGCATCCACTTAATGCAATAATTCTTATCTCTATAATTATTCTGATTTATTTATTATGTGCCTCACAGTCATCTAATTTATTTTGGATTTTATTGGCAGTATCCTTTTTAATTGGATTTCTTTTAATTATACCAATTGGTGGAGCTGATATGCCAGTTGTAATCTCAATGCTAAATTCATATTCTGGGTGGGCAGCTGCAGGAATTGGATTTACTCTTGAGAATACTGCATTGATAATTACTGGAGCACTCGTAGGTTCATCTGGTGCAATTTTATCTTACATAATGTGTAAAGGCATGAATCGTTCATTCTTTAATGTTATTTTAGGAGGATTTGGAGCAACAGATAGTAGTACCAGCTCTGCAAATAAAGAGCAAAGACCAGTAAAAAGTGGTAATGCTGATGATGCTGCATTTCTAATGAAAAATGCTTCATCAGTTATAATTGTTCCAGGATATGGGATGGCGGTAGCCCAAGCACAACATGCTTTAAGAGAAATGGTTGATACATTAAAAAAGAATGACATAAAAGTTTCCTATGCAATTCATCCTGTTGCTGGAAGAATGCCTGGCCATATGAATGTGTTATTAGCTGAGGCTAATGTTCCATATGATGAGGTATTTGAATTAGAAGAAATTAATAATGATTTTGCTAATGCAGATGTAGCATTTGTAATCGGCGCAAACGATGTAACCAACCCAGTTGCTAAAACTGACCCCCAAAGTCCTATTTATGGAATGCCAGTTCTGGATGTAGAAAAATGTAAATCAGTGTTATTTGTAAAAAGAAGTTTATCCCCAGGATACGCAGGTATTGATAATGATCTATTCTATAAAGAAAATACTTTGATGTTATTTGCAGATGCAAAAAAAATGACTGAAGATATAACAAAAAATTTATAATTAATATTAAATGAGCACAAAAATATTTTGTGATATTGCAGATATAAAACTAATAAAGAAATTTACTAAAAAAAAAATTGTGAAAGGTTTCACAACTAACCCGAGCCTTATGAGATTGGCGGGTGCGAAAAATTATCAAAACTATTCAAAAAAAATATTAAAAGTTTGCAATAAACCTATTTCATTTGAAGTGTTTGGTGACGACTATAACTCAATAAGAAGACAAGCTTTGATTATCAAATCTTGGGGCACAAATGTTTATGTAAAAATACCTGTAGTAAATTCAAAGGGTGTTTTTATGGGTAAAATTATTAAAGAATTAAATAGTAGAAATATCAAATTAAACATTACAGCTGTATATAATGCTTATCAGACTAAAAAAATTTTAAAATGTTTAAACAAAAAATCAAAAGTAATAATTTCAATTTTTGCTGGTAGGGCAGCAGATACAGGAAAAGATCCAATTCCAGAATTTAAAAAAAGTATTTCAATTTCTAAAGCATTTAAAAATGTGGAAATTTTATGGGCAAGTGTAAGAGAGCCATACAACTATTTACAAGCTAAACAACTAGGGTGTCATATAATTACAATACCACCAAAAATAATCGAAAAAATTGAAAAATTTGGAAAATCATATAATTCATTAACAATTGATACAGTAAGAACTTTTTTAATTGATAGTAAAATTTCTAAATTTAAACTTTAGTTTTTATAAATCTGAACGTTATAGAATAAATTTAAGTCAGGAGATTTAATTTTTAATGGAAGAAAATCCTCATATATTGAATTTTTAAAATGAAATCTTATAATTGATCGTAAGTTGAATACAGAGTTTATATGTTCTGTTGCATTTATATATTCATATTCCTCTCCAGAAATATTGTAAGTTTTTCTTATTGAAAATAGTCTTATCATCAATCTACCCAATCGCCATGCAAATCCAGGATCTGTAGGTAATGCTATTGATAAAACACCCCCTTTTTTTAATTTACTCATCATTTCAAAAATAAATTCTTCAGGATTTAAAATATGCTCCAAGCAGTGAGAAATTATAATTCTATCAAAATAATCATTATCGTAAGGTAATTTACGTCCATCATATTTTTTAAACTTTATTTTTGAATTTTTTTCATTTTTATAAATTTCATCAGCATAGTCAGAGGTATCTACAATATGATACTCGTTATAATCATGTGATAGATATTTTATGTGAGGTGCACTGCCAGCCCCAATCTCTAAAATTTTATCATAAGCCTCTTTTTTTTGGAAATTTTCAAGCTTTTTATGACAGTAGTTCATTAAGATACCTAAAAAACCTGTATAGAGATGGGAATTATATTTTTTATCTAGATCTCTAAATATTTCTTTTTTATACATATAATATTGTTGCAAATTAAGCGTATTTTAAAAATTATCAATAAGAATGATAAACAAATCTGAGGTATTAATTTTTTCTTTAAGTTTTTTGATTGGGTTTATTTTTACTATATTATTTCTTGGATTATCTAATATTGGCTTAGAAAATACGGATTGGTTTACCTCATACGATTTAAAGAGTGATTTGTTAGCTTTTAAATTTTTTTTAAATGATAATTGGAGATTCCCTATTGGATTAAATCCAAATTATGGTGAAATTCCAAATTCGATTGTGTTTTCAGGTGCAGTTCCAATTTTTTCTTTAATCTCAAAGTTATTAAATTCAACGTTACCTGAGAATTTTCATTTTTTTTCTATCTGGATAATCCTTTGTTTCTCTCTTCAATTTTTGTTTGGCTATAAAATAATTTATTTTTTTACAAAAAATAATTCGTATTCTCTTATATCTGGACTTTTCTTTTTAATATCTCCAATTCTAATTTATAGGTTAAATCTTCATTTATCTTTAGGAGCACATTGGTTGATCCTTGCTGCAATTTTTTTAGATATAGATAAAAATCAGAAGAATGTATTAACTAAAAAAATTTTGTTAATCGTATTTTCTTCACTTGTTCATTTTTATTTCACTATAATACTAATATTTATGAACCTTTTTTTTTCCTTTTTTAATAATAATCTAAGATTTACATACAATCTTTTTAAAGAAAATTTTTTAGTATTTTTGTTTTTGATAATTGCAATGTATTTTGTGGGATATTTTCATATTCCAGCAACAGATGCATTAGGTTTTGGTTATGGTTATTACAAAACAAATTTTTTAAGTTTTATTGATCCTATGCCATCATCAAAGTCAAATGACTGGTCGATAATTTTACCTGATATTTATAATTTTAGTGGAGAGAGAGAGGGATTTGCATATCTTGGTCTTGGAATTCTAATTCTCATCTTTTATTTGACAGTAACGAAAATTAAAAATTTGATTAATATTCAAATAAATTACAAATACTTTTCATTGTGTTTGTTTTTGTTTTTATTGGCATTAAGCAATAATATTAGTTTTGGTTCTTTTAATCTTGTAAGTATAGATTTACCGAATTTTCTCTACGCACCTCTAAGTGTTTTACGTGCCTCTGGCAGATTAATTTGGCCCGTTTATTACATAATTATTATTTTTAGTATTTACAAATTTTATAATCTAATGCAAAAAAGTCATTCTTTTTTTCTGTTTATTTTTTTATTGATTCAAATTTTTGATTTTTCAAATTCCTTAAACACAAATTTATTTAAAGAGAAAAGAGTTAGAGATAATGAGTTGAATGATCCAATTTGGAAATTTATATCAGAAAATTATACAAATATTTCAACTACAAAGATTTCTAATAGAACAGAATCATTTAGACTTATATCAAATCTTTTAATAGATAATAATTTTGAAAGCACAAATTATTTCCGCTTAGGTAGATACAATAGAGAAATTGCATCAGAATATAGATCAAAATTTGTAAAAAAATTGATGCTAAAAGAAATAGATTTAAATAAAGTTTTTGTGATTGAAAATCAAGATCATCTTAGACATATAAAATTTTTATTTCAAGAAAGTGATCATGGATTTTTTAAGAGAAATGGATTTTGGACACTTTTACCTGGACAAAAAAAATTGATGTCAAAAAACGATTTAGCAAAATTAGAATCAGTAGAGGCTAGGGTAGTTAACAACGAAAAAATTAAAATTAAAGAAAATTCTAAAGATGGAATTTTGGGGCTAGGTTGGTCACATCCAAATTATGGGAGAAGCATAGGTGCAAGTGGCGTTTGGTCTGAAGGATATTTTTCAAGCTTTATTTTTAGATTACAAGATACAAAAATTGAGACAATTAATGTCTTTTTAAAGCAAGTTTTTACTGACCATAATGAGGATTTAAGAATAAAAATTCTGATAAATGATAAAAATTATAAAGAGATCTCTTTAGATTTAAAGAGTAAAAAAATTAATCTTGAAAAAATTGAAGATTATCTTTTTAATGGTGTTAATATAATTACATTCAATATATTGAATCCATCAACACCGCTATCTAAACTTACTAGCATTGATGGTAGACTTTTAGGAATATTAGTTGAGGAAATTGAATTTAATTGATGTGTGAGTTTTTCCAATTTTTATAAATTTTTTCTAAATCTATGTTCTTATAATGAAATATTAATTTAAAACTCATTATAAAAAAATCGTCAGTTATAAAAGAGTCAAATTTTTTCATCAATATTTTGTATTTATTTGTATCTCTAATGAAATCACCTCTATCAAAATTGATCATAATTTTGTTTAAAAATTTATTATTATAAATAATTGGATCTATAGTTAAATACTTAGCACTAGGGTATTTCTTATTTAAAAAACTCAGTAAATTTTCCACAATGTCGTCATCTAAATGATGGATAGCTCCATTAAGAAAAATAAAATTAATGTTGTTTAAATCTAATTCTTTAATCTTGTTTATATTTTCAACGTTAGAATTTATAAATTTGAATTTTGGGTATTTTAACTTAGAGTTTTTAAGATAATTTTCATTATTATCTACACCGATATAATTTTCAATATTATTGTTAATAAAATTTAATACATAGCTATCTCCACAGCAAAGGTCTAATACATTCACTTTTTCAGTTTGATTAAAGACATATCTTATAAAGTCATATTCACTCCTCCTCCTCCTTATTACTTTTTGATAAAGTCTATAAAAAAATTTGAATTTTAATATCAAGTTTTTCATTTAACCTCTAAATTTAATTTTTAAAAGGTCATATAACATTAATGGCATGTCATAAAAAATGTTAAGTTTACTTCCGCTTTTATGCACCCAGTTTACTGGTAATTCTCTTATCTTGATATTTTTTTTTTTTAATAACAAGACTAGTTCAACATCGAATGAAAATCTATAAGATCTAATCTCACGAAATATAGATTTTGCGTATTTTTTATTAAATAATTTAAATCCACATTGAGTATCTTTAATTTTAATCCCAAAAAGAATAAAAATGACTAAGTTGAAAATAAAACCCAATACTTTTCTAAAAAAAGAAGTTTTGATATTTGATAATGAATGTTTTCTGGATGCAAAATAAGCCTCATTTTTTTTTGAAATAAGATTTTTCTTATACCAAATATCTATTTGACTCGGTTGAACTGACATATCTAAATCACAAATTAAAATCCATTCTTTTTTAGACTTAAGAACTCCTTTTTTGACAGCATAACCCTTTCCTACATTTTTTTTATAAGATATATATGTGATTAATCTTTTATTTTCATTTTTTGATTTAAATTTTTTAATAATTTTATCTGAGTTATCATTACTTCCATCATTAACAAAAATAACTTCATTCTTTTTTTTTTTTAAAAAATTTTGAATAAGGTGAAGATTTTTTTTAATCCTATTTTCCTCATTATAAAGAGGTATAATCAAAGATATATTGTTCACAATTTATAATAAAAGATTTATAAAAAAAGTTAATTTAATTATTTGGTTGCGGGGGACGGATTTGAACCGCCGACCTTCAGGTTATGAGCCTGACGAGCTACCAGACTGCTCCACCCCGCGATATTTCTAAATTCTATTTCTTAGTTTATTGAGTTTTTTTACTCTCTTAATATTTTCCTGTAAAATTCTCTTTTTTTTCTCTGAGGGTTTTTCGTAGGTGTTCTTCAATTTTATTATTTTAAAAAAACCATCACGTTGGAGTTTTCTTTTTAAAACTCTTAACGCTTGCTCAACATTATTATCTTTGACTTCTATTTTAATAACAACCTCCAAAAGAGAATTTAGTTAGCATTTTTAAAATTTTATGTCTATAATTTTTATTTAATAGGGTCATTGATTTTTTTGAGCTTTTTCTTTCTCTTTTTTTTCTCTTTTTAATCTTCTTTGCGCCTTTTCATCTGCTTCAATTAAATCTTTTTGTGAAAAAAGACCTAGCGCTACTGGATCTTTAGAATTCAGATTATTAAAATTCCAATAACTTTTGTTCCTAATAGATGAAACAGAATTTTTTGTCATTCCAATTAATTTTGCGATTTGTGAGTCTTTAAGTTGAGAATAGTGTTTAATTAACCATAAGGCAGAGTCTGGCTTATCTTGTCTTTTTGATAGTGGAATATATTTCTTGTTCTTTTTTTCAGAAAAAGATATTTCAACGTCAGTATTTTGAATTTGCAAAGGTCTACTCTCATCTTTAGATGATAAGTTAATCTCATCTCTAGTAAGTTGACCAGCAATTATAGGATTATATCCTTTAATACCTTTGGCTACTTCTCCATCAGCTATTCCTTGAACTTCAACAACATGTAGCTTACAGAACTCTGCAATTTGTTTAAAAGTTAAGGTGGTGTTTTCTACAAGCCAAACGGCCGTTGCCATTGGCATTAATGGTGCATTAGACATTAATTATTTTTCACTTTTAAAGTTTTGAAATTTTTTGTTAAATTTACTTATTCTTCCTTTGTCCATCAACTTTTGTTTTCCGCCAGTCCATGCAGAGTGAGATTTTGGATCAATTTCTAATTTTAGTAAATCACCCTCTTTTCCCCAAGTTGATCTAGTTTCAAATTGAGTTCCATCAGTCATTTCAACTTTTATTGAATGATAATTAGGGTGAATTTTTTTTTTCATTTCGAGACTTATAACAAAAGTTTTTTTTAAAACAATTAAAAGTTACTTATTTTTTTGATGAATTTATCGTTAATATTGGGACTTGATGCGATCACATTTAAATTTTTATGATTATGGAGGTCAATATCATTAATCACACCACCTGCTTCTTGCAAAATAATTAATCCCGCTGCTATATCCCAGAGATTAAGGTTGTTTTGACAGTACCCATCGTATCTTCCAGAAGCAACATAAGCCAAATCTAAAGCTGCACAACCAGATTTTCTTGTAGAAATTTTACTTATAGAATTATATTTTTTCCCACCTGTTGCAAACAAACACTCTGATAATTCGTTTTTTTTAGAAACTCTAATTCTTTCATTGTTAAAAAAAGCACCATTATTTTTTTCAGCATAAAACATTTCGTTTTTTATAGGATCAAAAATTAAACCAGATTTAATTTCATTATTAGATAATAAACCAATTGAAATAGCAAAGTGAGGTATACCGTGTAAAAAATTTATAGTTCCATCTATAGGGTCAATAATCCAAGTATTGTCTGTGTCTTTATTTTTTTTAAAACCAACTTCCTCACTCAAAATTGAAAAATTTGGTTTAGCTTTTTTTAACTCATCTATGATTATTTTTTCAGCTTTAAAATCTGCGTTAGTAACAAAATCTGAGGGTCCCTTTTTTTTTACCTGTAACTTTTCAATTTCACCAAAATCTCTAATTAATACTTTCGATGCCTTTTCACAAGCTTTAATCATTATATTCAAATTAGCAGAAATTGAGTTCATAATTAATTTTTCTTAATATATTCAAGATTTTTTGTATCTATAATTATCTCATCACCAGCTTCAATAAAAGGAGGTACTTGAATATTAAGACCATTAATTAATGTTGCTGGCTTATATGATGAGGAAACAGTTTGTCCTTTTAAAGCAACATCAGTAACTTCTATTTTACACACAACTTGTTTTGGTAAATCTACTGAAATAGGTAGTCCATTGTAAAAACTGACTGAAACTTCTAGATTTTCAGTTAATAATTTTCCTTTCTCACCAATTAAATCTTTTTTTATTTCAATTTGTTCAAAAGATTTTGGTTCCATAAAAAAATAGTTATTTTCATCTTCATATAGATAGTTATAATTCGTTTCATCTAATGATGCTTTTTCAACAGTTTCACTTGATCTAAATCTTTCATTTAATTTTGTGTTTTTATTTAAACTTTTCATTTCAACTTGTGCAAATGCACCCCCTTTACCAGGCTTAACATGTTGAGTTTTAAGCACTTGCCACAAATCATTTTTGTGTTCTAACAACATGCCAACTCTAATTTCTCCAGCATTTATTTTCATTTTAATAACTTAATTGCCTCTATTGGTTTTAATTTATTGTTATTCCAAATGTAGCCTGAAATAGCTAAAAAGTTTGCTTTATTCAACAAAAGATTTTTATAATTTTTAGAATTAATGCCACCAATAACTACTACAGGAGTTTTTGTGATTTTTTTGACTTTTCTGATTAAATTAATAGAGGCTTTGTATTTTATTTTTTTGGTTTTTGAATTATAAAAAGCTCCTAGAGCTATGTAGTTAGCTTTATTTTTTATAGCAATTTTTGATAACTTTATAGAGTTATGACAGGTAACACCTATTATCTTATTGCCAATCAATTTTCTTGCTTTAATAATCTTCATATCTTTTTGACCTAAATGACAGCCATCTGCATTTAATTTTTTCGCAACCTGAACATCGTCATTTACAAGAAATTTGACATTAAATTTTTTACAAATTTTCCTTATTTTTTTACCAATGATGATTTTTTTTTTAAGAGTTTCTTTTTTAAGCCTTAGTTGAAAAAAACTCACTTTTTTTTGCTGAAGAACCTTGATTAAATCTTGATAGAAAGACTTGTTGATTTTGGCTGGTGAAATGAGATAGATGAATTTTTTTTTGTTAATTCTCAAGTTCTTTAGACCATTTACCCTGAGCAGCTAATGAATTCATTTTTGCTCTCTGGTTAAAAATTTTTTGAGTTCCCTCAATATTTAATGTGTCTTGGGACCAAAATTTTAGTGCACTTTGTTGAAGAGCTCGTCCATAAGAGTAACTCATTAAAAAGTTGGTATCATTGTATTTATTAATTAAATTTAAATTTTCTGTTGCCTCTATTTCTGATTGACCACCAGATAAAAACGCTATTCCTGGTACCTCTGATGGAACAGAATTTTTTAAACATTTCAGAGTTAACTTTGCCACCTCTTCATTTGATATTTTATTTTTACATTTATTACCAGCTAAAATCATATTTGGCTTTAATATAATTCCTTTCAAATCAACTTTATGTAAAATTAATTCTTCAAAACATTTTTTTATTACTTCAGAAGTCTTTTCATAACATTCTTTTTCCGAATGTTCGCCATCCATCAAGACTTCAGGTTCAACGATTGGAACCATATTACATTCTTGAACTAATGCAGAGTATCTAGCTAACGCATGTGCATTAGAATGGATTGAGAGTTTACTTGGATGTTCTTTTGAGATGTTATAAACACCCCTCCATTTTGTAAACTTGGCTCCTAATTTATAGTATTCTTTTAATCTTTCTCTTAAGCCATCCAAACCCTCAGTAATTTTTTCATTTGGTGAACCAGCTAAAACTTTTGCTCCAGTATCAACTTTAATACCTGGGGTACTGCCCATATTAGAAATTAATTCTGGGATTTTATTTTTTTTTGATGTTATTTGTTTTATTGTTTCATCGTATAAAATTACACCTCCAATATATTTAGTCATACCAGACGCACTAAATAATGTTTCTCTAAATAATAAACGGTTTTCAGATGTTGATTTAACTTTAACCGACTCTAATCTTTTAGTCATAGTTGCAGTACTCTCGTCAGCTGCAAGAATACCTTTTCCATTATTAAGCATTTTTAGCGCTATGTTATTTAATTCAGACATTTTAGTTTAAAGCTTTTATACCAGGTAACTCTTTTCCTTCAAGATATTCTAAAAATGCTCCACCGGCAGTTGAAACAAAATTAAAATTTTCTATTAATTTAATTTTATTGATAAGAGCTATCGTATCTCCACCTCCAACAACTGAGTAAATTGAGTTATCTTTATTTTTTTTTGTGATAGCTTTTGCAATGTCGTAACTACCATTTGCAAAATTTGGGTTTTCAAAATAACCTGCCGGTCCATTCCAAAGAACTGTTTCACTATTTTTAATTATACCTTTTATCTTATCTGATGTCTTTGGACCAATATCCAAAATGATATCATCATCTTTGATATTATTTAGTTCTTTAATTTGAGGTTCATCATTTAAATTTTTTCCAATCAAAACGTCCTCTGGGAAAGTAATTTTACAAGAATAACTTTTTAAAGTTTCAAAAATCTCCTTGATCATTAGATCACAATTTTCCTCTTTAATTGATTTACCTATTTGATTACCTTTATATTTTATAATGTTATTAGCCATTCCACCAACAATAATAATATTATCAAATTTAGATATTAAATTTTTGATTATTCCAATTTTTGTCGAAATTTTTGATCCCCCAATAATACAAGTGATCGGTTTTTTGATTTCTGTTGTAACTTTTTTTAAAGCACTAATTTCTGTTTCAAGTTGTAATCCAGCAAAAGATGGGAGAAATTCAGTAATTTTACTCACAGAAGCATGCGCTCTATGAGAGCAAGAAAAAGCATCGTTTACATATAAATCAGCGAGTTTAGCTAAATGTTGTGCAAAGTTAGTGTCATTTTTTTCTTCCTCTTTGTAAAATCTAATATTCTCTAAAAAAATTATTTGATCATTTGGATCTTTAAATAAATCCTTTTTTTTTAATTTAAAAATATCTTCTTTTATTAATCTAACTTTTTTATTTATTTTTTTTTCAATATTTTCACAAATTGGTTTTAATGAGAGATCTGTAATTACCTTACCTTTTGGCCGTCCTACATGAGAAATTATTATGATCTTTGATTCTTCTTTTATTAAAAAATTTATCATTGGAATAATCTTATTTATTCTTGTCTCGTCGGTAATTGACCTATTTTTTAATGGAACATTTAAATCTAATCTTAACAAAACTTTTTTTTTATTAAGATTTTTCTGATCTTTTATACTATGCATTAAGAAATCTTATGAAGGTATTCAGCTATATCACACATCCTATTTGAAAAACCCCATTCATTATCATACCACGCTGAGATTTTTCCCATATTTTTACCAACCACATTTGTTAAACTTGCATCAATTATTGATGAGGCAGGATTATGATTAAAATCAATAGAAACAAGTTTTTCTTTTGTGATTTCAATAACATTACTTTTTTTACTAAAATCCTTAAATGCTGAATTAATTTTTTCTATGTTCACATCTTTTTTTGTACAAAAGACAAGTTCAATTAATGAAACATTCGGAGTTGGTACTCTCATTGCGACACCCTCTAGTTTTCCTTTAAGAGATGGAATTATTTCACCTATAGCTTTAGATGCACCAGTCGAAGTTGGGACGATTGATTGACTAGCAGATCTAGCTCTTCTAGGATCCTTATGTGAATTATCTAAAATTCTTTGATCACTTGTAAATGCATGTATGGTTGTCATAAAACCTTTCTCAATTCCAAAATTTTCATTTAAAACATAAGCCACTGGCGCCAGACAATTTGTTGTGCAAGAAGCAGCAGAAATAATTTCATCTTCTTTATTTAATTCAGATTCATTTACTCCAAAGACAACAGTTTTATCTGCATTTTTACACGGAGCTGAGACAATTACTTTTTTTGCCCCATTATTTAGATGTGGTTGCAATTTATCTTTAGAATTAAATTTTCCAGTACACTCTAAAACATAATCAACACCATATTTCTTCCAATCAATTTTATTTAAATCAGTCTCTTGACCAAAAGAAATTTTGTTTTTATTTACAATAAGATTATTTTTATCATATTTAATATCAGCCTTAAATTTTCCATGGATTGAGTCATATTTTAAAAGAGTTGAGCAAGTCTCAGAATTTGTTCTATTATTAATATGCATAATCTCTATTTTTTTGTTACCTTCATAAATAGAACGAAGAATCATTCTCCCTATTCTTCCCATTCCATTGATACCAATTTTAATTTTCATAATTTTTCTTTAATTTTTTTTACAATACTTTCAGAATTTAACTCAAAATGGTCATAAATTTTTTTATAAGGCGCGCTTTTTCCAAAGTCGTTAATTCCAAAATTTAATCCATTTGTACCAGTATATTTTTTCCAATAATTCGTTTCAGATGCCTCTATAGATACAACTAGATCACTTTCGCCTAATATTTTTTTCTTGTATTCTTCTTTTTGATGATCAAAAATTTTTTGACAAGGCATTGATATGATTTTGGAATAAATACCATCTGTGGCTAATTTATGACCCACATCATTTGCTAAACTTGTTTCAGATCCAGTTGCTAAAATTGTTACACTTATATTATCCCCAGTTCTCAAAACTTCATAAGCGCCAAAAGACGATTTATTTTCGAGAGAATTTTCAAGTCTAATAGGATTGACAACTTGTCTGGTTAGTGAAATTACACTTGGAGTATTTTTACTTTCAAGAGCTAATTGCCAACACTCAAAAGTTTCAATGGTATCTGAAGGTCTAAAAACATTTAAATTCGGAATAGATCTTAAACTTGTTAATTGCTCAATTGGCTGATGAGTTGGGCCATCCTCTCCTAAGCCTATAGAATCATGCGTAAATACATAAATGACTCTTTGTTTCATCATCGAAGCTAATCTGATAGATGGTTTACAATAGTCACTAAATATTAGAAACGTTCCACCATAAGGAATGAGGTTACTGTGTAAGGCTATACCATTCATTATTCCACACATCGCGTGCTCTCTAACTCCATAATGAATATAATTTCCTGCAAAGTTATCTGGTTTAATTATTTTATGATCTTTAGTTTTAGTATTATTTGATCCAGCTAAATCAGCTGAGCCACCAATTAAGTAAGGAAACTTTGCTATAATGTTTAAAAATATTTCAGATGATTTTCTTGTAGCAATCGGTTTTAGATTTTTAAAATATTTAATTTTTTCTTTTTCAATTAATTTTTTAAATGAATTTAAATTTTTAAAATTTGAAAAGTTTATTTTATTTTTTTGAGCTTTTTGTGAGGCCCTTTTTCCTATTTTTCTCCATTCACTTAACAACTCAGCTGGAATCTTGAAAGGCTCATATTTCCATTTTAGTTTTTTTCTTACAAGTTTTATTTCTTCATCACCTAATGGACTTCCATGAGATGAAGCCTTACCACCTTTGTTTGGAGATCCATAACCGATTGTAGTTTTACATGAAATGGCCATAGGTTTTTTTGATTTCTGTGCTTTTTTTAGAGCTTTAGATATTTCTTTGAAATCATGACCATTAATCTTTAAGAAGTCCCACCCGTAGCTCTTAAATCTTTTTTCATGATCATCTGAAACAGCTAAATTAGTGGGACCATCAATTGAAATAGAGTTATTATCAAATAATAAAATAAGATTCTTCAATTTTAGATGTCCAGCTAAGCTTAATGACTCGTGACTAATACCTTCCATTAAGCATCCGTCTCCAGCGAGGACATAAGTTTTATGATTGATCTTTTTTTTTCCTAATTGTTTTTTTAAAACTTCTTCTGATATTGCAAACCCAACTGCATTTGAGACTCCTTGTCCCAATGGACCCGTAGTTGTTTCAATACCAGTATTTGGGTGATATTCAGGATGGCCAGCACATATGGATTCCAATTGTCTAAAGTTTTTAATGTCATTTAAAGAAACACTTTTGTAACCAGTTAGATAAAGAAGAGAGTAAAGTAACATTGATCCATGCCCAGCAGAAAGAACAAATCTGTCTCTATTAATCCAGCTAGGATTTTTTGGATTAAATTTTAAAAAATCTTTAAAAAGTACTGTAGCAACATCTGCCATTCCCATCGGCATTCCAGGGTGACCTGAGTTCGCTTTTTGAACAGCATCAATTGAGAGAAATCTAATACAATTAGCTAATTCTTTATAAAATTTACTCAAATTTATCCTGTCTAGACTTAGAAGATTCTATTTAATAATATAAACATATATATATGAATTCTATTCTTGAAAAAGAAAAAAAGCTTAATATCGCATTGGCGAAACTAAAAAATTTAAACCTAGAGAATCCAGACATAAAAAAAAATATTGAAATTCTTGGAGAACAAAAAAATCAATTAGAAATTGAAAAATCAGAATTAGAGAAAAAATATAAAACTTTAGCGAATGATCATGACAATTTATCAAGAAAATTAGAGGAATTACAAAATAGAGAAAAAATTGAAGAAAAAAAAAGATTAGAATTTTCGGAAAAAATAGATGAATTAAATCAAGAAACCAATACTTTGATGGATGAAATTGATAAATGGCAAATGTAACTATAAAATTTAATGGCAAAGAGTTTTTGTTGTCATGTGATGACGGGCAAGAAGAACATCTTGAGGAGTTATTAATACAAATCAATCGAAAGTTTAATGACTTAAAAAATGATTTAGGAAATATTGGTGAAAATAAACTTTTACTAATTACTGCAGTTAAAGTGATGGATGAATATCATGAAACCAAAAAAAAAGTTGAGCAGAAAAAGACAGAATTAAAAGAACTTTCAAATAAATTTAGAGAGTTAAAATCATTAGTCTATGAATACAGAGATAGAAAAGAAGAAGAAATTAAAAATTTGAATAAAAATCACATTGAATTAAAAGATGAAATTGAGCAAAGTCAAAAACATTATGAAGAGTTAATTGACACTGCTACTGATGAAATTTCAAATTTTGTTGAAAAAGCAAATACAGATAAAGTATCTCAATAGAATTTCGTGAATAAATTTCAAATTAGAAAAAAAATCCTCAAAATAAGAAAACAAAAAAAGATTAAAAAATTTCTTTTTAATTTTGATTTAATTTTGAATATTTTAAAAAAAAAAAATGTCTCAGGTAAAATAATTGGTGGTTACTACCCATACAATTATGAAATAGATATTTTACAAATCTTAGAAAAATTTGAGAAAAAAAAATATATTATAACATTACCCAAAATAAAGAAAAATTCACAAATGAACTTCTATCAATGGTCAACAAATGATCCTTTGGCTATAAATAAATTTGGGATACCAGAACCAATTTCAAAAATGATAAAATATCCAGATGTGTTGTTAGTGCCCCTTGTAGCGTTTGATAAAAATTTCAACAGAATTGGCTACGGTGGAGGATTTTATGATAGGTATATTAATAAAGTTAGAAAACGAAAAAAAGTTCTAACAATTGGATTTGCCTACTCTTTTCAAAAGGTAAAAAAAATACCAACTAATAATTATGATATTAGATTAGATTTTATTATAACAAACAAATAATTCTTTATGAAAATTTTATTTTTAGGTGATGTTGTTGGATTATCAGGATGTAAAAAGATAACTAAAGATTTATTAGGACAAATTCAAAAAAATAATATCGATTTTGTAATTATAAATGCTGAGAATGCTGATGATACTGGCGTTGGTTTGACTAAAGAAATTTGTCAAAATTTTTTTGAAAATGGAGTTGATGTTATTACAACTGGAAACCATGTTTGGGATCAAAAAGGCATAATGAATTTTATTGACAAGGAGAACAGATTATTAAGACCCAAAAATTTATTTGAACCTGCTCCTGGTAGAGGATTTGAGATTTATAAATCAAAAGAAAATTACAAGGTAGGAGTTTTAAATTTGATGGGAAATGTTTTTATGAAAAAGTGTGATGATGTTTTTAAAACTTCAAAAGATTTTTTAGAAAAATATAATTTAAAAAAAGATTATGATTTTCTAATTGTTGATTTCCATGGAGAAATAACAAGTGAAAAAAATGCTATCGGTCATTATTTTGATGGAAAAGCAACACTCGTTGTTGGAACTCATACCCACATACCTACTAATGATGCAAGAGTTTTAAAAAATGGCACTGCTTATCAAACGGACGCGGGAATGTGTGGAGATTATGACTCAGTTATAGGTATGAATAAAGATAATTCTATTAATAGATTCATGAAAAAGGATTCAATCAAACATTTTCCAGCTGATGGAGAAGCCTCTTTGAGTGGAGTTATAGTAAATTGTAATTTAGAAACTGGCTTAGCAGATAGCATCGATAGTTATATATTTGGAGGTCTTTTAAAAAATACTTAATTTTTTTTATGGCAGGACATTCTCATTGGGCAGGTATAAAACACAAAAAAGGTAAAGCCGACAAACAAAGATCAAAAATCTTTTCTAAGCTATCTAAAGAGATTACCGTAGCAGCTAAGTTAGGTGATAAAGATCCAGCTATGAACCCAAGATTGCGTTCTGCTATGCAAGCTGCGAGGTCAGCAAATATGCCTAAAGACAATATATCGAGAGCTATAGATAAGTCTTCAATGATCAATCAGTCAAATTTTGAAAATTTGAGATATGAAGGTTTTGGTCCTGATAGAGTTGCTGTTATAGTTGAGACCTTAACTGATAATAAAAATAGAACCGCTTCGAATATAAGAACAATTTTTCAAAAATCAGGAGGAAGTTTGGGAACTCAAGGTTCAGCATCACATAATTTTTCTCAATTAGGAGTAATTAAAATCGATAAAAATGAAATTTCGGATGAAGATATATTAGAACTTGCTATTGAGGCTGGTGCAAATGAGTGTAAATCGGATAAAGAATTTCATGAGATACAGTGTTCAATAAATGATATTTACAATGTTAAAAAAGAGCTGGAGAAAAAAATAAGTAATTTTATTTCGACAGGAATAGAGTGGGTGCCTATAAATGCAGTTGAAATTTCAGAGGAGAAAAAAAAGGAGCTAATTAGTTTTTTTGAAATATTGGAAGACGATGATGATGTGCAAAATATTTATTCAAATGCTAAATTTTCAAACTAGATATAGAATATGCTTATAATTGGTATAGATCCAGGTATTTCAGGCTCAATTTGTTTTTTTAAAGATGGAAGAATTCTCGAAGTAATTGAAATGCCGGTCATGACAGAGGGTAAAAAAAATAAAAAACAAGTTAACGGTGCCCAAATTTATAACGAATTTTTAAAAAGAATTAATAAAAAAGAGGATGAGATTAGAGTTGTGATAGAACAAGTTTCTGCAATGCCAGGACAAGGCGTAACTAGCATGTTTAATTTTGGTCAGTCTTTTGGGATTTTAAAAGGGATATGTTCTGCAATGCAATTACCAATGTTTTTCGTAAGACCAGCTAAATGGAAAAAATATTTTAATTTAATTAATTCTCAAAAAGATGCTAGCAGAACAAGAGCAATCGAAATATTTCCTTATTTCTCAACACAACTCTCAAAAAAAAAAGACTCTAACAAAGCTGATGCTATTCTAATTGCGAGTTTTTATTATGAAACTCACCAAAAAGAGGATTAATCTTTAATTTTTGAGGTCAAATTCATGACACATTTAAGTGTGAGAAGACCCTATGGAAGCTGATATTTCATCCCAAGCAGTTGGACTTGCATCAAGCGCTGATTTTTCGCTTATGAACTTATTTATAAGAGCGGACATAATTGTAAAATCAGTCATTGTTATTCTAATTGCATGTTCAGTTTACTCATGGGCGGTAATCTTTGAAAAATTTAAATTATTTAAAAAAATAAATCAAAGTTCAGAAGAATTCGAAACTAAGTTTTGGAATTCAAAATCTGCAGAGTCTTTTTACAATAATCTTCCAGGAAATATAAATGATCCAATGGCACTTATTTTTAAAGACGCTATGCAAAATCTTCTTAAAAGAAGATCTAAAACAGATTTGAATGCTAGAATGACTTCAATGTTAGAAACTGGGATAGAAAAACAAATGTCTAAAATTACAAAGGGATTTACTTTTTTAGCAACTGTTGGATCAACAGCACCCTTTATCGGATTATTCGGGACTGTTTGGGGTATAATGAATTCTTTTCAATCTATTGCAATTTCAAGGAATACAAGTTTAGCAATTGTAGCGCCTGGAATTGCGGAAGCTCTTTTTGCTACTGCATTAGGTTTATTGGCAGCAATTCCTGCGGTAATCGCATACAATAAATTTAATAATGATTCTTTAAAATATTCGCAAAAGTTAGAAAACTTTTCTAAAAGATTTTTAACTATTATCTAGAATGGCATTCAAGTTTAATCGCTCATCAAAAGAACCAATGAGTGAAATAAATGTGACACCATTTGTAGATGTAATGTTGGTCCTACTAATTATTTTTATGGTAACTGCACCTTTATTAACAGTAGGAGTTCAGGTTGATTTACCAGAAAGTTCAGCTGACTCGCTGCCAGAAGAGCAAGAGCCTCTAACTTTAACTATAAATTCAAAAGGTGAAATTTTTATTCAAGAGTCAAAAGTTGAGTATGAAAAAATCATTGCAAAAGTGTTAGCAGTTTCAAAAAATCGGACTGATACAAGAATTTATGTGAGAGGGGATAAAACTATTAATTACGGTAGAGTCCTTGAAATTATGGGGTTACTTTCAGGTTCAGGATTTACAAAAGTAGCTTTAATTTCAGAACCATACAAAGAAAGGTAATCTTTTTGTGAATAGGAGTATTGTAATTTCATCTGTTTTACACTTATTTGTTATTTTTTTAACGGCTATGAGTCTTCCTTTTTTAGCAAAAAAACCAATTGATCTTCCTCCAATTGTTTCAGTAGAATTAATTCAAATAACTGAAAAAACAAATATTCCATTTGCACCCAAAGCAAAAAAAATAATTGAAAAAGTAAAAGAAAAAGAAAAAAAATTAGTATCAGAACAAGCTCCACCTAAAAAAGTTAAAAAAATCAAGCCTGATGCTGTCCCACTGCCAGAGGATAAAGTAAAGAAAGTTGAAAAAATAAAAGAGGATAAACAAAACCCTGAAAAAATCGACAATGAAGTAAAGCAAGTTTCTGAATTTGAAAAGAAGGAACTATTTGATCCAAATAATATTGCTGCTTTGATTGATAAATCTAAAGAGAGCAAAGCAGAGACTTTAAAGAAAAATCCAGATTTAAGCCAAGACCAAAATAAAAATTTTGAGAATACAGGGCTATCATTAAGTGAGGAAGATGCATTAAAAGCACAAATTTTTGGTTGTTGGAGTATTCCACTTGGACTACCGTATAATGAAAATTTACTGGTCAGAATAAAACTTGAATTAAAACCAGATGGGTCAGTTATTAAGTCAGAAATTTTAGATCATGCTAGGATGAATAAACCAGGGCAGGGGTTTTATAAAGTATTAGCAGAAAGTGCTTTAAGAGCTATTAAATTGTGTCAGCCTTTAAGAGTTCCTAGCACTGGTTATGAAAGATGGAAGGAATTACAATTAAATTTTGATGCAAGAGAAATGTTAGAGGGTTAGTATAGAAAATAAAAAAATGAAAAAATTTTTAATAATTTTAATTTTAATCTTAATACCTGTTAAATCATTTGGTTTAATAGAAGTTGATATCACTAGAGGAAATTTAAATCCATTACCTATTGCAGTTTCTCCATTATCTATTGATGAGGAGTCTAGAAAAAATTTTGAAAATATTCTTAAAAAGAAAAATATCGGTTCAGAAATATCTTCAATTGTAGAAAATAATTTAAAAGTTTCAGGTTTATTTAATCCATTAAATAAAGATGCGTTTTTACAAGAACCAGATATTGCAAATTTAAAGCCTAGATTTGAAGATTGGAACTTAATTAAAGCTCAGGCTTTGATTACTGGAAAAGTTAGTTATGTAGAAGAAAAACTAAGAGTAGAATTTAGATTGTGGGATGTGCTTGCTGGTAAGGAAATGATGGCGCTAGCATTCACAACTGTTCCAAATAATTGGAGACGTGTTGGTCACATAATTACAGATAAAGTCTATGAGAGATTAACCGGTGAAAGAGGTTATTTTGATACTAGGATTATTTATGTTGCAGAAGAGGGACCTAAAACTCAAAGAGTAAAAAAATTAGCAATCATGGATCAAGATGGAGCCAACAACAAATTTTTAACATTAGGAAATGAACTTGTTTTAACTCCAAGATTTAATCCAACTAGTCAATTGGTAACTTATCTCTCATATTTTAGAAATTTACCAAGAGTTTATTTATTGGATATTGAAACAGGAACCCAAGAAGTTGTAGGAGATTTTCCTGGTATGACTTTTGCACCAAGATTTTCTCCAGATGGAAAAAAAATAATTATGAGTTTTGCTAAGGATGGTAATTCTGAAATTTACACAATGGATTTAGAGAATAGAATAGTCGAAAAAATAACAAATCATCCATCTATAGACACATCACCATCTTATTCTCCAGATGGAAAATTTATTTCTTTTAACTCTGACAGAAGTGGTTATCAACAAATTTACGTAATGAAGAGTGATGGAAGTAACGTTAAAAGAATATCTTTTGGTAAAGGAATTTATGGTACCCCAGTTTGGTCTCCCAGAGGAGATTTAATCGCATTTACAAAATTACATAAAGGAAAATTTTATATTGGCGTAATGAGAACTGATGGAAGCGGTGAAAGATTATTAACTGAAAATTTTTATCAAGAAGCTCCATCCTGGTCACCCAATGGGAGAGTACTGATTTTTTATAGGGAGACAAAAACAGATTCTAAAGGAAAGGGTTTTTCTGCAAAATTATGGTCTATAGATTTAACGGGTTATAATGAGAGACAGGTTCCTACTCCAACTGATGGATCAGACCCATCATGGTCATCTTTATTAAGTAATTAATAATTAATTCGCTTGATTTTTAGCCTTGAAAGATCTAATTAGTTGTGAAAAACTAAGACTAAAGAAATATTGATCAAGGAGTAATAATGAAATTAAGCAAAATTCTAAAAAATGGATTTTTAATAGTAGTTGCGTGTTTAGCACTTTCTGCATGTGCTACATCAAAAAAATCTACAGGGCAAATGCAAGGCGATGTTTATACTGGAACAGATACAGTTGAGTACTTAGCTTCAGGTGTTCCTGATAGAGTATTTTTTGCAACTAACGAGTCAGTTCTAACTACAGCCTCTAGAGAAACTCTTAGAAAGCAAGCTGCATGGTTAAGAAAAAATTCTAAAATTACAATTGTTTTAGAGGGACATGCTGACGAAAGAGGAACAAGAGAATATAACTTAGCATTAGGTGAGAGAAGAGCTAATGCAGCTAAAGATTATTTAATGACTTACGGAATATCTTCTGACAGAATTTCAGTTTTAAGTTATGGAAAAGAAAGACCAGTAGACTCTGGGTCGAACCCATTAGCTTGGTCAAAAAATAGAAGATCTGTAACAGTTAAAGCAAATTAAATACTCATTTAATATTTAAGACCTCTTAAATTATTATGATTTAAGAGGTCTTTTTTTTGCCATTATTTTAGACATAACCTAATCGAATGAAATACTTTAAACAATTATTAAAATTCAAAAATTTTTTTTTATTTAATTTTTTATTTTGTTTCCCCTCTTTCGCCGACAATCATAATATTTACGATACACTTGAGCTGATCAAAAAAGATTTAAAAACTCTTGAAAAAGCTGTTTACTCAAATTCAAGTGAATTCAATAACACAAATTCATCCTCATTAAGTGTTGATAGTAACTCTGAAGATGTACTTACAAGACATTTGTTGAAATTATCTGAAATTGAAAATCAATTTCAAGAACTTACTAATAAATTTGAAGAAATAAATTTTAAGCTAGATAAGTTATCAAATAGACTTTCTAAAGTTCAATCAGACAATCAACTTAGATTTCAAGATTTGGAAACTGCTCTATCAAATGGTGAAACTATAAATTTGACTTCAAAAAAAAGTTTAGAACCAGATACAGAAATTTTACCAGGCTCATCTCAACCACAAGACTTAGGGTCAATATCTTATAAAGATAATTCTACAAGCGATACAACTCAAAAAATACAATCAGTTGAAACGACTGCAACAATCGTTACTGAGACATTTCAAGCAGAAGAAAAAATTTTACCAGATGCTTCAGCGCCTGAACAATATGAATTTGCTACGAGTTTTTTAAAAGTTGGAGATTACCCTACCGCTGAAAGAGCATTTAGAGAATTTGTAATTTCTAATCCTGATCATAAATTGGCAGGTAACGCACAATATTGGTATGCTGAAACATTTAGAATAAGACAATTATATACTGATGCTGCTTCAGCTTATTTAGAAGGTTATCAAAAATACCCAAAAGGAGAAAAAGCTCCTATTAATTTATTAAAGCTAGGTGTATCAATGATCCAGATTGGAGAAAAAGATCAAGGCTGTAAAATGATAAGTGGTGTTGAAAAACAATACCCAGACGCAAATCAGTCTGTTATTCAAAAAGCAAAGTATGAGTCTCAAAAATTTGAGTGTAAGAAAAAAAATTCTTAAAATCTATAAGTCAAAACCTTTAAATCAAAAAGTAAATAAAATTTTTAAAAAATTTGAAAAGTCATTCAAAATAGATACTAATTTTATAGTTGCAGTATCTGGAGGAGCAGACAGCTTGGCTTTAGCTTTTTTAACAAAAGTATATGCTTTAAAAAAAAACTTAAATCCAAGGTATTTTATTGTAGATCATAAGCTTAGAAAAGAATCTACTTATGAGGCTTATAAGGTAAAAAGAATTCTTAAATCCTTTAAAATCAATTCTCAAGTTCTTACTTGGAAGGGAAAAAAACCTATGAGCAATATTCAATCTCTCGCCAGGAGTAAACGATATGAGCTTTTATTCTTTAAATGTAAAAAACTTAAAATTGGCAACTTAGTCTTAGGTCATCATACAGATGATGTAATTGAAAACTTTTTTTTAAGAATGGCTAGGGGGAGTGGTTTAAAAGGACTTGTATCACTTGGGACAAATACTCAAATTGAAAATATAAATTTAATTAGACCTTTAATTGAATTTGACAAAAAAGATTTAATATTTTTATCAAAATTTATATTTAATTTTTATGTAGATGATCCAACTAATGATGATATCAAATTTAATAGAATTAAAGTAAGAAACTTAATTAATAAATTTGAGGATTTCGGCCTTGATAAGAAAAAATTTCAATTAACAATAGAAAATTTAAAAAAGTCGGACCAATCAATAAAGTTTTATGTTGAAAAGAATAAGAAAGAAAACTCGATTTTTAACTACAGAAAAAATGAACTTATATTGAAAGATAATTTTTTTGACAATTCATATGAGGTCATTTTTAGATCCCTATCCGATTTAATTCATTTAGTGGGAAAAAAGCCGAATTTTGTTAGAGGTAAAAAAATAGAGAATATTTTGAATAAAATTAAAGAGAGGAAACTGAGAAAAGAAACATTGGGAGGATGCGTCATTAAGATGGTAAATCACACTGTGATTTTAACAAAAGAATGGTAAAAATAGACTTGTTAAATTTATAATAATTCTTATCTTATAACCATGAATCTTAAAAACTTAGCAATGTGGGCAATTATCGTTTTTTTAACTATTGGTCTCTACAATATGTTTAAAAATCCTCAAGCAAACATAAGAAGTTCTAATGAAGTAATTTTCTCAGAATTTTTGGAGTCTGTAGAACAAGGCGAGGTGTTAAAAGTTGAGATTCAAGGAAATAACATAAATGGTGTTTATGCAAATGGCAAAAGTTTTAAAACTTATTCACCAAATGATCCTAATTTAATAGAAAAACTTTCAGAGAAGGGCGTGAGTATATCTGCAGCACCTATAGAGGAAAAGATGCCTTCATTATTTGGTGTCTTACTCTCATGGTTTCCAATGTTATTATTAATAGCTGTTTGGATTTTCTTTATGAGACAAATGCAAGGTGGAAAAGGTGGAGCGATGGGCTTTGGAAGATCTAAAGCAAAAATGATGAATGAAATGAAAGGTAAAGTGACCTTTAATGACGTTGCAGGAGTAGAGGAAGCTAAAGAGGAAGTAGAAGAAATTGTTGAGTTTTTAAAAGATCCAAAAAAATTTAGTAGATTGGGTGGAAAAATACCTAGAGGTGCACTTCTTGTTGGTCCTCCAGGAACAGGAAAAACTTTATTAGCTAGAGCAATTGCTGGTGAAGCAGGTGTTCCTTTCTTTACAATCTCTGGATCAGATTTCGTAGAAATGTTTGTTGGTGTGGGAGCATCAAGAGTGAGAGACATGTTCGAACAAGGAAAAAAAAATTCGCCTTGTATAATATTTATTGATGAAATTGATGCCGTTGGAAGAAGTCGGGGCGCTGGTCTAGGTGGAGGTAATGATGAAAGGGAACAAACCCTTAATCAGCTTCTTGTTGAGATGGATGGTTTTGACACTAATGAGGGTGTCATTATAATTGCAGCAACAAACAGACCAGATGTTCTTGATCCTGCATTATTAAGACCTGGTAGATTTGATAGACAAGTTGTAGTTTCTAACCCAGATATAATTGGAAGGGAAAAAATCCTTAAAGTACACGTCAAAAAGATCAAGATGGCTCCTGATGTAAATTTGAGAACTATAGCAAGAGGAACTCCTGGATTTTCAGGCGCTGATCTTGCTAATTTAGTTAATGAGTCTGCATTGTTAGCGGCTAGAAAAAATAAAAGAATTGTTACTTTAAATGAATTTGAAGAAGCAAAGGATAAAGTAATGATGGGAGCTGAAAGACGATCAATGGTTATGACTGAAGATGAGAAGAAATTAACAGCATATCACGAAGGTGGACATGCTTTGGTTTCTTTTAATATGCCTAGTTACGATCCAATACATAAAGCAACAATTATACCAAGAGGTCGAGCTTTAGGAATGGTAATGAATTTACCTGAAAGAGACAAACATGGTCATTCAATAAAATACTTAAAAGCAAGATTAGCAGTTTGTTTTGGTGGAAGAGTGGCAGAGGAAGTTATTTTTGGAAAAGATAATATTTCAACCGGCGCAGGTGGTGGAAGTGGTTCAGATATAAATCAAGCAACCCAGCTTGCAAGAGCCATGGTTACAAAATACGGTATGAGTGAAGAAATGGGACCAGTTGAGTATGGTGAAAATCAAGAAGAAGTTTTCTTAGGAAGATCTGTAACTCAAACACAATCAGTTTCTGAGGAAGTGGCTCAAAAAATAGATAAAGAAATCAGAAAATTAGTTGATGAGGGCTATAATAAAGCTAAAGAAATATTAACCGAAAAAATTGATGATTTACACAAAATCGCAAAAGCTCTTATGACATATGAAACATTAACAGGCGAAGAAATCGAAAATATAATTACTAAAAACATATACCCTGCTGATAAACAAGATCTAAAAGTTGACGATGATAAGAGCTCTGCTTTAGGTGCAATGGGACTTAAACCTAAAATTGTTCATTAATCTTAATGTCTAGATATTACACAAGATTGTGTAATCTCTACTATGGGAATAGCTCAAAAAAATTAGTCAATAGAAATAAAACTATACCACTTAACGGAAACAAAGAAATTTCATTTGATCAAATAGAGATATTAACAAGAAATTCAAAAAAAAAGATATTTGTTAATCAAATAAAATATTTGCCTAAATTAATTAGGAAAAAAATTAATTCTGATTTAAAAAAGATTAAATCAAAAAAAAAAAATTTTTCAAATTTAAATTTTCGTAAAATACCTAATATTATGGGTGTCTTAAACTTGACACCTGATAGTTTCTCAGATGGTGGGAAATTTAATTCAAAAAAAAAAGGAATTGATCATGCAATTAATTTAATTAATAGCGGTGCAAATTTGATTGATGTTGGTGGTGAATCGACACGCCCAGGATCAAAAGTAATTAGAGAAAATTTAGAATGGCAAAGAATTGAAAAAATTTTAAAATCATTAATTAAAAAAAAAATACCAATTTCATTAGATACCAGAAAGTCTAAAATTATGAGTAAAGGAATAAATCTAGGAGTAAAATTAATTAATGATGTCTCAGGATTAGAATTTGACACTCAAACTTTAAATATATTAAAGAAATATAAAGTACCATTTGTAATTCAGCATTCACAAGGAACTCCTGAAAATATGCAAAAAAATCCTAGATATAAAAATGAGTTATTAGACATATACGATTTTTTTGAAAAAAAAATAAAACTTCTAAGATTGAAGGGTATTAAGCATGATAAAATTATTATAGATCCAGGTATAGGTTTTGGAAAAAATTTGAAACATAATATGAATTTGATACGCAATATTTCTATTTTCCATTCTCTTGGTTTTCCTATACTTCTAGGCAATTCAAGAAAAAGATTTATTAAGGAGATTTCTGTAGAAAATGACAGTAAATTTAGAAATGGGGGAACAATAGCATCATCAATATATCTTATGATGCAAGGCGTTCAAATTTTAAGAATCCATGATGTTAATGAAACAATACAAGGCTTAAAGATTTTTAAGAATATAATAAATAATTAATGACAAAAAAATATTTTGGAACTGATGGTATTAGGGGAGCTATTAACAGTGAAAATATTAATGGAGACATGTTTTTTAAATTTGGCTTAGCTAGTGGAACATATTTTAAATCTCAAAAAAAAAGAAAACAAACCGCAATAATTGCAAAAGATACTAGATTATCTGGATACACTTTAGAACCAGCACTTGTATCAGGATTAGCATCGGCAGGTATGCATGTATATACTTTAGGACCTTTACCCACAAATGGTTTAGCGATGCTCACAAAAGCTATGAGGGCAAATATGGGAATTATGATAACAGCTTCGCATAATCCTCATAATGATAATGGATTAAAACTATTTGGACCTGATGGCATGAAACTGTCAGATAAAATTGAAAAAAAAATTGAAAGTTTAATAGATAAAAAAATCATCAAAAATCTCTCTAAGCCAGAAAAATTAGGTAGAGTGAAAAGATTAGAGACAGGTACAAATGATTACATCAAGATATTAAAAAAAAATTTTACCAAAGAATTCAATTTAAGAGGACTTAGAATTGTAATTGATTGTGCAAATGGAGCAGGGTACAAAGCTGGACCAGAATTATTAAAATCTTTGGGAGCTAAGGTGTTTGCAATAGGAGTTAATCCTAATGGATTAAATATTAACAAAAACTGTGGTTCTACATTTCCTGAAAAAATAAAATCTGCAGTTAAAAAGTATAAGGCTCATATAGGTATTTCACTAGATGGTGATGCAGATAGGATAATTATGTGTGACGAAAAAAGTAATATTATAGATGGTGACCAAATAATTGCTGCATTAGCAACAAGGTGGAAAAATAAAAAAATGTTAAAAGGTGGGGTTGTTGGAACATTAATGTCCAATTATGGCCTTGAAAAGTATTTAAAAAAAAAAAGAATAAAATTTATACGTGCTAATGTTGGTGATAGATACGTAAAAGAGGTAATGCAAAAAAATAAGTTCAATTTAGGTGGCGAACAATCAGGACATATTATTCTAGGTAAATTTGCAACTACAGGAGATGGCTTACTTGTAGCCCTTGAATCTTTATTTGCTCTTAGAAAAGGAAAAAGAACCAGTGAGTTTTTTGAAAAATTTAAGAAAACGCCGCAATTACTTAAAAATATTGAAGTAAAAAATAAAAATATAATTAATAAACCTGAAATTAAGAAATCTATTAGGTTAGCTTCAAAATTAATAAGAGGGAGCGGCAGAATTCTTGTAAGAAAATCTGGAACAGAGTCTAAAATAAGAATTATGGGAGAAAGTGAAAATAAAAGACTTCTTGTAAAATGTTTAAATATTATTTTGAAAAAAATTAGATAATTTGAAAATAAAATCAAAAATTTTAATTATAGCAGGATCTGACTCATCAGGAGGTGCAGGTATTCAAGCAGATATTAAAACTGCTACTAGTCTAGGTGTATATTCAATGACGGCAGTCACTGCAGTCACAGTCCAAAATACAAAAGGTGTGAAATCAGTAATACCTGTTCCACCAGATGAAATTTATAATCAAATAATTCATACAATTAAAGATATAAGGCCCAATGCTATAAAAATTGGAATGCTTCATTCTACAAGAGTAATAGATAAGGTATTAAGATCATTGAATGAAATAAAAGTTAAAAAGATTGTTTTGGACCCAGTGATGATAGCTAAAGGTGGTTCAAGGCTCATTACAGACTCAGCTGTACAATTAATGAAAAAAAAATTATTAAATAAAGTATCTTTAATTACACCTAATATTCCTGAAGCTGAAATCTTAACGGGTTTCAAAATAAAAAATCAAAATGATATGATTCTTGCTGCAAATGAATTCATAAAAATGGGTACACCGAATGTATTAGTGAAAGGAGGTCATTTAAAATCAAAAAATGTACACGATATATTTGTTAACAAAAAAGAGATTAAAGTATTTTCAAATAGAAGATTTAATACTAAAAATACTCATGGCACAGGTTGTACACTATCAACTGCGATCACTTCTTTTTTTTCATGTGGAAAAACTCTAAAGAGATCTTGTGAGCTAGGGGTTAAATATGTAAGTTCTGCTATATTAACAAATCCAAAAATTGGTAAAGGTCATGGTCCGATTAATCATTTAAATTCTATTGAGTTAAAAAAAATATATAAATAATGAAAAATATTGCAGTAGTTGGTTCGCAGTGGGGAGATGAAGGAAAAGGAAAAATTGTGGATTGGCTATCAGAACAAGCTGATGTTGTAATTAGATTTCAAGGTGGTCATAATGCTGGACATACCTTAGTTATAGATGGAGTAACTTACAAACTTCGATTGCTTCCCTCAGGAATAGTTAGAAAAAATAAAGTTTCAATTATTGGAAATGGTGTTGTTGTCGACCCTTGGGCATTATTGGATGAAATTAAAGAAATTGGAGAAAAAGGTGTGAATGTAAATTCAGAAAATTTCATGATTTCTGAGGCTGCAAATCTAATTTTACCATTTCACCGAGAAATGGATGAAATAAGAGAAGATGCTGCAGGTAAAAGTAAAATTGGAACGACAAGGAGAGGTATTGGACCTGCTTATGAGGATAAAGTTGGAAGACGTTCAATTCGAGTAATGGATCTTAGATCAGAAAAAAATTTGAACCAACGATTAGAAACAGTATTACTACATCATAATGCTATTAGAAAAGGTTTAGGTAAAAAGATATTTGAGAAAAATCAGCTTAAAGATGATCTTTTAAAAATCGCTCCTGAAATTCTTAAATTTTCAGCACCAGTATGGCTTAAGATTGATCAATTTAAGAAACAAAAGAAAAAAATATTATTTGAGGGTGCACAAGGAATTCTACTAGATGTTGACCATGGAACATATCCTTTTGTAACTTCTTCTAATACTGTGGCCTCAAGTGCTGCAACAGGAACCGGATGTGGGCCCAACTCAATTCATTATGTATTAGGAATAACCAAAGCTTACACGACAAGAGTAGGTGAGGGACCTTTTCCGACAGAGTTGGTAGATAAAATTGGTGAGTTATTAGGTACAAGAGGCAAAGAATTTGGAACCGTTACAAGTCGAAAAAGAAGATGTGGATGGTTTGATGGTGTTTTGGTGAGACAGACAATAAAAGTTTCTGGAATTGATGGCATTGCCCTTACAAAACTTGATGTTCTGGATGAACTAGATGAAATTAAGATGTGTGTAGAATATGATCTTAATGGAAAAAAAATAGACTATCTTCCAGCAGCAGTTGAAGATCAACTTAAAATTAAACCTATATACAAAACATTTGATGGATGGAAAACATCAACCAATGGGATCAAAAATATTAACGACCTACCAGAAAATGCAAAAAAATATCTATTTGCAATTGAAGACTTTATTGGAGCAAAAATATCAAGTATATCAACTAGTCCTGAACGGGAAGACACAATCTTAGTTGAAAATCCTTTTGAGATTTAGTTTACAGGTAAAAGATTTTTTGATTTAGCAAGCAAAAGCATGTGCTTTTGTAATTTCTCAAATGCTTTATTTTCAATCTGCCTTACTCTTTCACGGCTAATCTTATATTTTTTACTTAAATCCTCTAAAGTAGTCGGATCATCATTCAATCTTCTTGAATATAAGATTTCCTTTTCTCTATCATTCAAAACTTTAATTGAGTCTTTTAATAAATCTTTTCTTTGTTTCATTTCTTCTTGATGAGCAAACTTAAGATCGTGATCTAATTCTTTATCTACTAACCAATCTTGCCATTCATCACCGTCCTCACCGACTTGAGCGTTAAGAGAAAATTCTTTTCCAGATAGTCTACGATTCATTGAGACAACCTCCTCTTTACTCACATCTAATTTTTCAGCGATTTCGTTTACATGCTCATTTCTTAAATCACCTTCAGCCTGTGGTGCAATTTGATTTTTTAATTTTTTAAGATTAAAAAATAATTTTTTTTGTGCAGTAGTTGTACCAATTTTTACTAAGCTCCAAGATTTTAAGATATATTCTTGAATAGAAGCTTTTATCCACCACATCGCATAAGTTGCTAATCTAAAACCTTTTTCTGGTTCAAATTTTTTGACAGCTTGCATCAGTCCAATATTGCCCTCAGAGATCATTTCATTAATTGGGAGTCCATAACCTTTATAACCCATTGCAATTTTCGCAACCAATCTCAAATGACTTGTTACAAGTTTTTCTGCTGACTTAATATTTCCGGTAGTTTTCCAATTTTTAGCAAGCATGTACTCCTCTTCTGCATCAAGCATTGGAAATTTTTTTATTTGCTCGAGATATGCAGACAGGCCACCTTCATTACTTAAAATGGGTAAGTTGTTATTCATAGTTGTGCTCATAGACCGTTTATCTAATTAATATTAAAAATTTTTCAATGTTTTATTTACCTGTATTTCTGAGCGTTTTTAGTATTATTTCAAGTTCATTTGGTAAAATTGAATTAAAAATCATCTGCTTATTTTTTTTTGGATGTACAAAGCCTAATGTTTTAGCGTGCAGAAATTGTCTGTTTAATTTTGTTAAAATTTTTTCTAATGATGGTTCTATATCTTTAAGTTTTTTAAATTTTTTTTTATATTTATCGTCGCCAACAATACTATTACCTAAATAATTCATGTGAACTCTTATTTGATGAGTCCTACCTGTTTCTAATTTACACTCTAATAAACTAAAAGTTGGAATATTTTTATTTTCAAAAATTTCTAAAGTTTTGTAATTTGTAATTGCTTTTTTTCCTTTACTGTTACTAACCTCCATCATTTGTCTATTTTTTGAGCTTCTTGTAATAAATGTTTCTATTTTACCTTTAGATGGTCTAACTTTGCCCCATATTAGCAACTGGTAAACTCTTAGAATTGTATGTTTGTTAAACTGATTAGAGAGGTGTTCGTGTGTTTGATTGTTTTTTGCAATAACAATTAATCCAGATGTATTTTTATCAATTCTATGTACTATACCAGGTCTAAGTTCACCTCCAATATTAGAAAAAGAATTTTTATTATAATTCATGAGCGCATTTACGATTGTATTATCAAAATTACCTGCACCGGGATGAATTACTATTCCAGATGGTTTGTTTAAAACAATTAAATCTTTGTCTTCATAAACTATATCTAAATTAAACTCATAAGGTTTTAAGGAAGCTTTTTTTGGTTCGGGTATGACCAATTTTATTTCATCATTAAAAAAAATTTTTTTTGATGGATCAGTTATTACCTTATTATTTATTCTTAACTTATTATCTAGAATAAGATTCTTTATTCTTGTTCGACTGATAATATCTTCTCTCTTTTTAATGAAAATATCAACACGGAGTTCATTTTCGGACTTATCAACTGTCAAATTTATTTTTTTTTCCATAAAATGATATATTAATATGATATGCGCTTGTAGCTCAACTGGATAGAGCGCCTGACTTCGGATCAGGAGGTTCTGGGTTCGACTCCTAGCAGGCGCACCAATTATTCACCCATATTTATTAACGTCCCTTTTATCCTCGCTCTTAAAAAAGATAGATAAAACAATCCTATTCCAAAAATTAGATAAACTAAATTTAATAAATAAGCTTGTTTTATATTTTCATAATTTACCATACCATTTATCAAAATATTTCTAGTTTCATCAAAAACGTAAACCAATGGTAACCCCTTTGCAATTACTTGGAAAAATTCAGGAAGAATTTCTATTGGATAGTAGATACACCCTAATGGAGCAAGTAAAAATAATGATGACCAGGCTATATTCTCAAAAGAGGGTCCGTATCTCATTAAACCTGAGCTCACAAATAAACCTAGTGTAATCCCAAACATGTACAAACTTAAAAATAATATAAATAGTGGAAAACCCAATTTTAAAATTGAAACTCCAAATAATGGTGATGTTAAAATAATTGCGGGCACTAGCCCAATTAATGTTCTTATCAAAGCAGTAAAAATTAAAGATATAATTATTTCTTTAAGCTTCAAAGGCGCTATAAATAAATTCGTAAAATTTCTACTCCAGATTTCCTCTAAAAAAAGCATATTAAAACTTATGCTTGATCTAAAAAGTATGTCATAAAGAATTGCGCATGTAAGAATTATTCCAAGCGTATTATTGTAATAATCACTATAAATTGAAAAAAATTTTGAAATAAAACCCCAAAGAATAATTTGTATTGTTGGCCAATAAATTAAATCTAAAACTCTTGGCAAAGAACTTTTGATGAGATAAAAATGTCTTAAAAAAAGACCATACATTTTATTTAGATTCATATTAAATCTCTTGTAAGTTTTAAAAAAACTTCCTCCATATTTCTCCGTCCATGTTTTTTAATTAATTCCTCAGGAATTCCTTGATCAATAATAGATCCTTTATTCATCATAAGAACTGAGGAACATAATCTTTCAACTTCTGCCATGTTATGTGAAGCAAGGAGAATAGAAGTTTTTCTCTCTTTTTGGTATTCCTCTAAAAAACTTCTAACAAAATCTCCTGTTTCGGGATCTAGAGACGCGGTTGGTTCATCAAGAAGAAGAACTGATGGATCATTAATTATTGATTTAGCTAGACTGACCCTATTTTTTTGCCCAGATGAAAGTTCTCCAGTTATTTTATTAATAAATTCATTAAGTCTTAATTTTTCACAAAGATAATCAATTTTAATTTTAAGTTCTTTTACATCATAAAGTCTTCCATAAACTTCTAGATTTTGCTTTACAGTTAATTTTTTTGGTAACTCAATATAAGGTGAAATAAAATTTAATTTATTTAATAAATTAACTCTTTGCTTTTCTATTTCAATACCATTGATAAGAACCTTCCCTTTAGTAGGCTTTAGCAAACCAAGAATCATACCTATTGTTGTAGTTTTACCACATCCGTTAGGTCCAAGAATTCCAATGATTTCATTTTCATTTACTTTAAAAGAAATATTTCGAACAGCTTCTTTTGTTTCATAAGTTTTTGATAAATCAATTATTTCAAGAGGAATAGTCATTAAAATTTTGAAGCCCTCAATAATCTATCGTTAATAGTTTTGCCGATTCCTATATTTGGTATTTTGTCTACAGCTATAGATTTGTAATTATCTTTTTTTATCTTTCTTAAAATAGTGTAGAGATTTTTTGCAGCTTCTTTTAAATCGCCCTTTTTTGATAAAAAATAATAGTTCGTTTTGTTAATCTTATTTTTCTTAATTAGTAAAAAAGCCTCATCTTTTTTTATTTTTTTAACATTAAGTCTGATTGGGATTCCAGGTGAATAATGAATTCTTAATTGTCCAGGAGCTGAAATCTTGGAAGGATTTATATTAATTGAAATTTTTTTCTTTAATATTTTTTGTATAGTCCCAACTTCTAAACCACCTAATCTTAAAATTTTTGGTTTTTTTCTTAGATCAACAATTGTAGACTCAACCCCAACCGAAGATCTTCCACCTTCAAGTATATACTTAATTTTTTTTCCAAAATCGTCTTTTACATCTAAAGAAGTTACCGCACTAACTCTTGAAGAAATATTTGCACTAGGTGCTGCGACAGGAAATTTCAAATGTTTCAACAGAATTCTTGCTACTGGATGTTTCGGAAATCTCACAGCAAGAGTATTTTGTTTATTAGTTGCAACTTTCGAAATTTTTGATTTTTTTTTTTGATTTAAGATAAATGTTATTGGCCCAGGACAAAATCTTTTATATAATTTTAAAAAATCACTATTTAGATCACAATCATCTTTTAATTTTTTTAAATCATAATAATGAATAATCAAAGGGTTATTCATTGGTCTTTTTTTTAATCTAAATATTTTTTTACACGCTGTATCAGAATATGCATTCCCAGCTATTCCATAAACAGTTTCGGTTGGTATAGCAACACACTCTCTTTTATTTAAGAGATTCCTCGCTTTTTTAATATTTACAAGATTAATTTTCATGTATTATTTGAGAGTATTATATGAAAGATAAAAATTTACCAAATGATTATAATTCATTATCTCTTGAAGAATTAACCACTGAGGCAAATAAGATGATTGAAGAATTGGAAAATCAAAAGGATTTAGCAAACTCTTTAGATAAGTATCAAGAATTAATTAAACTTAATAATATAATTGAAAAAAAATTTCAAATGAATACCAAAGAAATAAATGAGAAAACAAAAGAGAAGATATCCAAGATAAATAAAAAAAATAATGCAAAGAAAATTAAATAAAATTGCAAAAGATACAAATTTGTTTTTAAGAAGATTTATTGCCAAACAAAAAAAAACAAATTTAATAGTTGCAATGAAATACGGTCTTTTTTCTGGAGGAAAAAAAATAAGATCCAAAATTTTAATTGATGTTGGGTTTCTATTTAAGTTAGATTATAAAACTCTTATTGTTATTGGTGCTGCGGTTGAATGTATTCATGCGTATTCTTTAATACATGACGATTTACCATGTATGGATGATGACTCTATAAGAAGAGGCAAACCATCAGCACATATTAAATTTGGAGAGGCTACTGCTGTTTTAGCTGGAAATTCACTTTTAACAATGGCTTTTGAAATTTTAAGTCATAAAGACTTAAGAATTAGTGAAAAAATTAAGATTGATTTAATTAATAAAATTTCTGAAAGCTCAGGACATCTTGGAATAGCAGGAGGTCAATATTTAGATTTAAATTATGAACGTAAGAAAATTTCTAAAAAAAAGATTGAAGAGATGGAAATTAAAAAAACTGGAAAACTTTTTAGTTTTTGTTGTGCAGCACCATTAATAATTAAGAAAAAAAACAAAAGTGATATTAAGAAATTTGAAAATATTGGTGCTGATATAGGTTTGTTATTTCAGGTCGCTGATGATTTGATTGATTATAAAGGAAGTTTGCTTATTGCAGGAAAAAAAACTGGTAAGGATAAAAAAAAAGGAAAAGCAACTCTAATTAGTTTACTAGGATACAAAAATACTATTAAATATGCTAATAATTTAATCTTAAGAATAAAAAGTAAATTAAAAAAATATGGATCTAAATCAAAAAATTTGTCAGAAACATTAAATTATATTTTGAATAGAAATAAATGAAAAAAAAATACGAATTGTTAGATGAAATTAATTTTCCATCAGATTTAAAAAAATTACCTGAATCAAAATTACAAAAAGTTGCTGATGAATTAAGAGAGGAAATGATTGATGCTGTCTCGGTGACTGGTGGTCATCTTGGGGCAAGTCTTGGAGTTGTAGAATTAACTGTTGCTTTACATTATATTTTCAATACACCCAATGATAAGTTAATCTGGGATGTGGGTCATCAGTGCTATCCACATAAAATTTTAACTGGCAGAAAAGATAGAATAAGAACTCTTAGACAAGGAAATGGTCTTTCTGGTTTTACAAAAAGATCAGAGAGTGAATATGATCCCTTTGGTGCTGCACACAGCTCAACATCAATTTCATCAGCTCTAGGTATAGCAGAAGCAAACAAACTGTCTAATAAATCAGATAATGTAATTGCAGTAATTGGTGACGGGGCAATCAGTGCAGGAATGGCTTACGAAGCTATGAATAATGCTGGTGCTTCAAAAACTAAGATGATCGTAATTCTAAATGATAATGATATGTCAATTGCTAGACCAGTTGGGGCAATGAGCACTTATTTAGCAAAAATTTTTTCAGGAAAGATTTATTTTAGTCTTAGAGAGACTATTAAATTAATTATGTCAGCTTTTTCAAAAAGATTTAGTGCTAAGGCTGGTAAAGCAGAAGATTTACTAAGATCAGCTGTGACAGGTGGAACTTTGTTCAGCTCACTCGGATTTTATTACATTGGCCCAATAGATGGTCATGATTTAAATTCATTAATTCCAATTTTAAAAAATGCTAGAGACTCTAAGCATGAAGGACCAATTTTAATTCACATTAAATCAAAAAAAGGAAAAGGTTATACTTTCGCAGAGGAAGCAAAGGATAATTATCATGGAGTATCAAAATTTAATGTTAAAACTGGTGAACAATTTAAGAGTGTAAGTAAATTACCATCATATACGAAAGTTTTTGCAAACACCTTAATTCAACATGCTAAAAAGGACAGTAAAATTGTAGCTATTACAGCTGCAATGCCTGATGGCACCGGTCTTGATATTTTTCGTAAAGAATTTCCAGATAGGACTTTTGACGTTGGAATTGCCGAGCAACATGCAGTTACATTTGCTGCAGGTTTAGCTACTGAAAACTTTAAACCCTATGCAGCTATATATTCCACTTTTCTTCAAAGAGCTTATGATCAAGTAGTTCATGACGTAGCAATTCAAAGTTTACCGGTTAGATTCGCAATAGATAGAGCGGGACTTGTTGGGGCTGATGGACCAACACATGCTGGAAGTTTTGATACAACATATTTAACTACTTTACCAAATTTTATTGTTATGGCAGCAAGTGATGAAGCTGAGCTTGTAAGAATGATAAATACATCAACAGAGATTAATGATAGACCTTGCGCGTTTAGGTATCCAAGAGGCACAGGATTGGGTTCAACTTTGCCTTCAATAAACGAGAAAATTGAGATAGGTAAATCAAAAATTATCAAAGAAGGAAAAAAATTAGCTATTCTTAATTTTGGAGCAAGATTGAATGAAACTTTGAAGGCTGCAGAAAGTTTGTCAAAAAAAGGTGTGCCAATAACAGTTGTCGATGCAAGATTTGCAAAACCTTTAGACGAAAATCTTATTTGGCAATTAGCTACAACTCATGAAGCGATCATGACTATTGAGGAGGGTTCAATTGGTGGCTTTGGATCTCATGTGGTAAATTTTTTAACAAAAAAAGGTTTAATGGACTCTAATTTAAAATTTAGATCATTAACGTTACCAGATATTTTTATTGATCAGGATACTCCAGATAAAATGTATAAAGTGGCAAATCTTGATTCAGTTTCAATTGAGGAAAAAGTTTTAGATTTACTAAATTCCAATATAGTTTTGAAAAAACAAAATTAACTACACTGAGCTTTGTGTAGAAGATAATGATCTAATAAAACACAAGATAACATTGCTTCACCGACAGGTACAGCTCTTATACCCACACATGGATCATGTCTACCTTTTACTGATATACTTGTATTCTTTCCAAATTTATTGATTGTTTTTCTACTTTTTAAAATTGAAGAAGTTGGCTTTACAGCAAAAGAGACGATTATCTCTTGACCTGAGGAAATGCCTCCTAGAATCCCTCCAGCGTTATTAGATTTGAATTTTGTTTTTTTTCTATTTTGGGAAATTTCATCTGAATTTTCCTCACCTGACAATTGTGCTGAATTCATACCTGAGCCAATATTAACTCCTTTTACAGCATTTATACTCATCATAGCTGATGCTATGTCAGAGTCTAATTTTGAGTATATAGGTGCTCCTAATCCAACAGGAATTCCGTTCGCTCTTACTTCGATTATCGCTCCACATGACGATCCAGCTTTTCTAATACTTAATAAGTATTTTTCCCAAATTTTTAACATTGATTTATCTGGACAAAAAAATGGATTTTTAGAAATTATTTTATCATCCCATTTATTGGTATCACATCCTAATATTCCAAGTTGTGTTACAGCTCCAGAGATTTTAAATTTTTTTCCTAATTTTTTTTCTAAAACTTTTTTTGCCACAGCACCTGCTGCAACTCTTGCAGCTGTTTCTCTTGCAGATGATCTACCACCACCTCTGTAGTCTCTTATTCCATACTTTTTAAAATATGTGAAATCAGCATGTCCTGGTCTAAATTTATCTTTAATATCATTATAATCCTTTGAACGCATATCTTCATTGTAAATTATCAATGATATTGGTGTCCCAGTTGTTTTTCCCTCAAAAACCCCTGAAAGAATTTGAACCTTGTCACTTTCCTTCCTCTGAGTAGTAAACTTTGATTGCCCAGGTTTTCGTTTGTTTAATTCTTTTTGAATATCAGCTTCTTTTAATGGTACTAATGGTGGACATCCATCTATAATACACCCTATAGCTGGACCATGGGATTCTCCCCAAGTTGTAAAACGAAAAGACTTTCCAAAAGTATTAAATGACATTATTTATATTGTATAGATTATTTTGTTAAAATTATGAATCAAAAAAACTCACTTGGGCTTAATAAATGCTTCTTAGATCTAGATAATCCATTTGAACTATTTCAAAGATGGTTTGAGGAGGCTAAAAAAAAAGAAATTAATGATCCTAATGCTTTAGCACTTGGTACCGCAAATAAAGAGGGTATTCCCTCAGTAAGAATGGTTTTACTCAAAGGTCATAGTGAAAAAGGATTTGTTTTTTATACAAATTTAAACAGTCAGAAAGGAAATGAAATTAAAGAAAACCCAAATGCTACAATGTGCTTTCATTGGAAAAGTCTACTAAGACAAATAAGGATAGTTGGAACATTGAAACAAGTAGATGATCAAACTGCTGATGAGTACTATAACTCTAGAGCATATGATAGCAGAATAGGTGCTTGGGCCTCAAAACAAAGCAGTATTCTCCATACTAGAGATGAACTTTTAGATGCTCTAGAGAATTATAAAAAAAAATATAATGACAAAGACAATGTACCTAGACCAAGCCATTGGTCTGGCTGGAATTTAACACCTTCCGCAATTGAATTTTGGTTAGATGGAGATAATAGAATACATGAAAGATTAAAGTATTCTTTAGATAAAAATGGTAGTTGGATAAAAAGTCTTTTAAGTCCCTAAAAATCCCTTGACAAACTAAAAGAAGTTAAACTTTCAAGAATGTTTCTTTCATTACAGTCTTTAAATATCGATAATGAATTTGATGCTAATTTTATGTAATGATTTGCTTTTTGATAACATTCTTTAATAATTTCATATTGTTTGATTAAAGATAATGTATAATTAAAATCATTTTCATCTCTTCTATCTTTTAAAAAAATACCTTTCAGACTCTCCTTTTCTTTAAGATTTGCTTTTTGAAATAATAAGATTATTGGCAGAGTAATTTTTCCCTCATAAAAATCTTTGCCAATTTTTTTTCCAAATAATTTTGACTCAGAATTGTAATCTAAAGTATCATCAGCTATTTGAAAAGTTAATCCCAAATTCCTTCCGTAAAATTCTAAAGCCTCTTTTTCTTTTGATGTCACATCTGACAAAATTGCACCAACTTTGGTAGCTGCTGCAAATAATTCAGCAGTTTTCGCAGAAATTATTCTTAAATAAGTTTCCTCCAACATATCTACCTCACCTCTGTGCTGTAATTGAAGAACTTCTCCTTGAGCAATCTTAGAGGAAGTTGAGGATAATAATTTTAAAACTTCAATATTTTCATCATCTACCATCATTTCAAAACATCTGCTAAGTAAATAATCTCCAACTAAAACAGAAGAGTGATTATCCCAAACTTCGTTTAAAGTTTTTCTACCTCTTCTAATAGATCCATTATCTATTACATCATCATGCATTAAAGTAGCTGAGTGAATAAGTTCTACACAAGCAGCTAAATTAATATCTCTAGTTCCTTTTGTATATCCACATAATTTTGCAGAACCTAGAGTTAGTAATGCTCTTAATCTCTTTCCACCTGTATCAAGGTGATAGTTTGTCATTTTCTGAACTAAGTCTACATTGCTCTCTAATTTAGATTTTATTTTCTCTTCAACTAACATCAATCTATCCTCAACTGAATTTTTTAGTTGAAAATACGAATTATTAATTTTGTTTTTTAAATGTACGACACTTCCCATTAATTGAGTAAATTAGTATAATAGGTTGCTTTTTATACTTATCAATTGACGCACCTGAATCTTCAATTATAAGGTGTCTTTATATTCATAAAAAAATTCTATAAATATTAAAAATGCTCTCTTTTTTTAAAAAGAAAAAAATTATTCCACATATTAAGCTAATTGGAGTTATTGGGAATGTAGGGAAATTTAAACAAGGCATAGATTTTTCTGGTCAAGAAGACATTATTACAAAAGCATTTTCTCTTAAAAAAGCACCATGTGTCGCTATAACAATAAACTCTCCCGGAGGTTCTCCTGTTCAATCACATTTAATTTACAGCTTAATTAAACAACAGGCAAAAAAAAATAAAAAAAAAGTGATAGTTTTTGCCGAAGATGTAGCAGCCTCAGGTGGATATCTAATAGCTTGTGCTGGAGATGAAATTTATGCGAACTCAAGTTCAATAATAGGCTCAATAGGAGTAATCTACTCTTCTTTTGGTTTTACAGAATTGATAAAAAAGATAGGTGTTGAGAGAAGAGTGCATACTGCTGGGAAAAATAAAAGTACATTAGACCCATTTCTAGATGAAAAAAAAGAAGACATCGAAAGATTAAAAAATATACAATTAGATTTACATAAAGATTTCATAGAGGTGGTCGAAAAAAGCAGGTCATCAAAACTTAAAAAATCTGAAGTAGAATTATTTTCAGGTGAATTTTGGTCAGGTAGAAAAGCCAAAGATCTTGGTTTGATAGATGATATAGGAAATGCAAATCAGATATTAAGAGAAAAATTTGGAGAAGATATTGTTATTAAAAAATTTGAAAAATCAAAAAGTTGGCTTAGTAAAAAATTATCGTCTTCAAATGATCATGTCGATCAATTAGCAAACATATTAGAGGAAAAATCAGTTTGGCAAAAATATGGCCTCTAAAAAAATAAAAAAAAAACCAAAATTTCAAACTTTTCAAGATACAATTATAAATCTTCAAAAGTTTTGGAGTAAAAATGGGTGTGTAATTTTACAACCTTATGATATGGAAGTTGGAGCTGGAACATTTCATCCAGCTACTACTCTAAGATCTCTTGGGTCTAAGCCATGGAAAGCAGCGTATGTCCAACCTTCACGAAGACCTACAGATGGAAGATATGGAGATAATCCAAATAGACTTCAGCATTATTATCAATTTCAAGTTATAATAAAACCCTCTCCAATTAATATTAAAAAACTTTATTTAAATAGTTTGTCAGTAATAGGAATTAATCATAAAGAACACGATATTAGATTTGTTGAAGATGATTGGGAAAGCCCGACTCTAGGAGCTGCAGGTCTTGGATGGGAAGTTTGGTGTGATGGAATGGAAATATCTCAATTTACATATTTTCAACAAATGGCAGGTTTTGAATGCAAACCAGTTTCAGTGGAGATAACATATGGACTTGAAAGAATTTGTATGTTTACCCAGCAGAAAAAAAACGTTTATGATTTAGTTTGGAATGATGAAGGTATTGATTACAGGGAAGTTTTTCATCAATCAGAAAAAGAATTTTCAGCTTACAACTTTGAGCATGCTAATACAGAAAATTTATTTAAAATATTTGATATGCATGAGAGTGAAGCAAAATCATTAGTTGAAAAAAATATATCTTTACCTGCATACGATCAATGTTTGAAAGCTAGTCATATATTTAACGTATTAGATGCTCGTGGAGCAATTAGTGTTGCGCAAAGAGCAGAATATATTGGTCGAATAAGAGAAATCACAAAACAAGTTGCTACAATTTGGGTACAGTCGCAAACATAGAATGTCAGAATTTTTTTTAGAGTTATTTAGTGAAGAAATTCCTGCTGGGCTTCAAAAAAATTTAAGAGAAAAAATTTTAGAAGATTTTAAAGATTTGTTTGAGGAAAAATCAATAAGATCAAAAAAAAATTTTTCTTTTTCAACTCCAAATAGGTTAGTTCTAGTTTTTGAAGGCCTAGATAAACAAATTAAAATTAAATCTAAAGAGATTAGAGGCCCCAAAACAAGTGCTCCTGAACAAGCGTTGGAGGGTTTTTTGAGATCAAACAAAATTAACAAAAAGGATTTATTTAAAAAAAAAACCGAAAAAGATGAATTTTATTTTTACAAAACTGTAGCTACCTCATTAAAAACACATGATTTACTCACTGAATTCATTCCAAAAATTTTGAGTAACTATCAATGGAAAAAATCAATGAAATGGGGTGAATTTGATTTAAATTGGGGAAGACCATTAAAATCAATTTTATCAATATTTGATAAAAAAATTTTAAGTTTTAAATTTCATCATTTAGCTTCCTCTAATTTGACTTTTTTAGATAAAGATTTTGAGGAAAAAAAAAGATCTTTTGAAAATTTTAAGAAATATGAAAAATTTTTTGAAGATAATGAAGTTATCGTTAATCAAAATAAAAGATTAAAAATAATCAATAAATCTTTTTTAAAGATATTAGGGAAAAAAGGGTTAAAAATTAATGAAAATCCTAAATTAATGGATGAGGTTGTAAATTTAGTAGATAGCCCAAATGTTTTATTGTGCAAATTTGACAAAAAATTTTTATCTGTTCCTAAAGAGATTTTGACCCTAACAATGGAGTCTCACCAGAAATATTTTCCAACATTTAATGATAAAAATGAAATTACGAATGAATTTTTAATTGTAACAAATAAAAAAGACAAAAAAGGTCTCATTAAAATAGGCAATGAAAGGGTAGTTGATGCAAGATTAAGTGATGCAGAATTTTTTTGGAATAAAGATAAAACTCAAAATTTAGTAAAAAAAGTGTCAGAATTAAAATCAATGAATTTTTTTAAGGGGCTTGGATCTTATTTCGACAAAGTTCAACGAATGAGAAAAATTGGTGGAATGATTTCAGATGAATTGTTAATTAGTAAAGAGAAAGTAGAATTGTTAGCATCAATTTGTAAGACTGATCTTACTTCTGATCTTGTTGGTGAATTTCCTGAACTTCAGGGACTTATGGGAGGGTACTTTTCTGAATATCAAGGATTTGATAAAGATATTTCTTTAGCTATTTCTGAGCAATATTTACCAATTGGACTGAATTCAATAGTTCCAAAAAAACCATTCAGTGTCACGTTATCAATTACAGATAAGATTGATACCTTAGTGGGTTTTTTTGGTATTAACGAGAAACCTACAAGTTCAAAGGATCCATTAGCATTGAGGAGAGTTGCTCTGGGTATAATAAGAACCATTATAGAAAATAGAAAGAATTTGAAAATAAATGATCTCTTGAATTATTCCTCACGCCTTTACGATGACCAGGGATACAATCTTGAAAACAAAGATTTACAAAAAGAATTACAGGATTTTTTAAAAGATAGATTTAGATACTATCTTAAAGACAAAGAAATACGTTACGATATAATTGAGGCCACTTTATCATCATTTTCATTAAATAATTTATTTTCGTCTTTTGAAAAAGCAAAATGTCTTAATAAGGTAATTAACACCCAAATTGGTATAGACATCAATTCAAGTTATAAAAGAGCATCAAACATTTTAGATCATGAGATGAAAAATAACGAGATTGAAATAAATGATACAACTGATCCTGGTATTTTTAAAAGTGACTTTGAAAAAAACTTATATAAAAAAATTAATGATATTAAAAAATATTATTCTACCATAAACAGTGATGAAAATTGTGAAAAATCATTATCAATTTTGGCTGAAACTAAAAAAGAAGTTTTCGAATTTTTTGATAATGTAAAAGTTAATGAAGATAATGAAACTTTAAGAAAAAATCGTTTGGAACTTATTAATATGTTATGTAAAACGTTCCAAAATTATATAAATTTTCGATTTTTAAAAGCTCATAATGAATAAGTTAATTCTTAATTTTAAGTCTAAAAATTCAAAAAAAATAAAAGATCCAAAAAATTTTTTAGGTGGTAAGGGAGCAAATTTATCTGAAATGGGAAGAATGGGTTTACCAGTACCTCCTGGTTTTACTATTTCAACAAAAGTGTGCGAAATTTTTTATAAGGATAAAAAAAAATTAAATCCCAAATTAATTAGCCAAATAAAAAAAGAAATTAAAACGATAGAAAAAGATGTATCTAAAAAATTTGGAGATTTAAAAAATCCTCTTCTTTTATCAGTTCGATCTGGAGCAAGAGTTTCAATGCCAGGTATGATGGATACAATTTTGAATTTAGGACTAAATGACAAAACAGTTGTTGCTTTGGCTAACAAAACATCTAACGGAAGATTTGCGAAAGATAGCTATAGAAGATTCATCCAGATGTACGGAAATGTAGTTATGGGTGTTGAAAGTTATAATTTTGAGGAATTGATAGAAAATTATAAGTTAACAAAAGGTGTATTACTTGATACGGATCTTGATGAAGAGGATTGGGATGGTTTAATAAATGATTTTAAGAATGTAGTTAAAGAAAAGACTAGTAAAGATTTTCCTCAAGATGTTTATCATCAATTATTCGGAGCAATAAGTGCTGTATTTTTATCTTGGGAGAGCAAAAGAGCGAAAGTTTACAGAAAGTTGAATCAAATTCCTTCTGAATGGGGAACAGCTGTTAATGTTCAATCTATGGTTTTTGGAAATATGGGTAATGATTGTGCAACAGGAGTTGTCTTCACTAGAAACCCTTCAGATGGGTCAAATGATATTTATGGAGAATATTTGATTAATGCTCAGGGAGAAGATGTTGTAGCTGGAACAAGAACTCCACAGTACATTACAAAGAAGGCGAGAAAAGAGGCAAAAGTTGGTGATGCATCTATGGAAGAGTCGATGCCAGAAGTATATCACGAATTATATAAAATTTTAAAAAAACTAGAGAAACATTATAAGGATATGCAAGATGTAGAGTTCACTGTTGAAAGTAATAAACTTTGGATATTACAAACTCGATCTGGAAAAAGAACATCAAAATCAGCAGTAAAAATTGCTGTTGATATGGTTAGAGAAAAGTTAATCAATAAAAACGATGCTGTTTTAAGAGTTGATCCCAACTCTTTAGACACACTTTTGCATCCTACTTTAGATGAGAGAAGTTCAATCAAAGTTATAGCAAACGGTCTTCCGGCTTCTCCTGGTGCAGTAAGTGGAAAAGTAGTTTTTAGCTCGGAGGAGGCTGAAAGATTAAATGATATGTTGCAAGATACAATTTTAGTTAGAGTTGAAACTTCCCCAGAAGATATTCAAGGAATGCATGCTGCTAAGGGAATTTTAACTTCAAGAGGAGGTATGACAAGTCATGCCGCAGTTGTAGCTAGGGGAATGGGAAGACCTTGTGTTTCTGGTTCAAGTGAAATTGAAATTAATTACGATAAAAAAGTATTTAAAACATCTTCGGCTGAGATTAAAGAAGGTGAAACAATTACTATTGACGGTTCTACGGGAAGAATAATTTTAGGTACAGTTCCAACTATAAAACCTGAGATATCTGGAGATTTTTCAAAATTGATGAGCTGGGCTGATAAAATTAGAAAACTTAAAGTAAGAACTAACTCTGAGACTCCTCTAGATACCAAAACAGCCAGAGATTTTGGTGCGGAGGGAATTGGACTTTGTAGGACCGAACATATGTTTTTTGATGAGGAAAGAATTTTATCAGTGCGAGAAATGATTTTATCAAAAACGCTGTATGATAGATCTAATGCTTTAAAAAAGATTCTACCGCATCAAAAAAAAGATTTTATGGAGATATTCAAGATTATGCATGGTCTGCCAGTTACTGTAAGATTATTAGATCCACCATTACATGAATTTTTACCGAAATCTGATAAAGAAATTTCTGAAGTAGCTAATGTTGTTGGATCAGACAAAAAAGATATTGAAAGCAGGATAGAAGAACTTCATGAACAAAATCCGATGTTAGGACATAGAGGTTGTAGACTTGGCATTTCATTTCCTGAAATTTATGAGATGCAATGTAGAGCGATATTCGAGGCTCTTGCAGACTTAAAAAAAAATAAACAAAAATTTGCTTTTCCCGAGATAATGATTCCTTTAGTTTCAACCGAAGCCGAGATTAAAATAATGAAAGATTTAGTGATCAATACTGCAAAAAAAGTTCAAAAAGAAAATAAAACAAAAATTGAATTTCTTGTGGGTACAATGATCGAGTTACCTAGAGCAGCAATTAAGGCTGATGATATTGCAAAACATGCTGAATTCTTTAGTTTTGGCACTAATGATTTAACACAAACAACTTTTGGAATAAGTAGAGACGATAGTGGTAAATTTTTAAATGATTATATAGATAATAAGATTTTTACTATTGATCCGTTTGTATCCATTGATGACGGAGTGAAAGATTTAGTCGAAATAGCGGTTTCTAAAGGAAAAAAACAAAATAAAAAGATTAAACTAGGTATTTGTGGTGAACATGGTGGTGATCCAAAGAGTATTAAATTTTGTTCGAAAGCTGGGCTTAATTATGTTTCCTGTTCACCTTACAGAGTTCCTATAGCTAGATTAGCAGCAGCACAGGCTGAGCTTTTGAAAAATAAAAATTAAAATAAATCTTATAATCTAGATTTGAAGTTTGAAATCTATAGCCGGGGCACTATGAGTAATGCTTCCAACCGAAATTCTATCTACCCCAGTTGCAGCAACAGATTTTACAGTTTTAAGATTTATATTCCCTGAAGCTTCTGTCTCATAATATTCTTTAACAAGTTTTACACCTGCTCTAAGATTTTTAATACTCATATTATCAAACAAAATAGTATTAAATTTAAGACCAATAATCTTTTTCAGTTGCTTTAAATTATCCACTTCAACAGTAATTTTTTTTCCTTTTTTATTTTTTATCGCCAATGAGACTAATTTTCTTAAAGCAGAACTAGCAATATGATTATCTTTTATCAAAAATTCGTCACTTAAATTAAATCTATGATTTGTGCCACCTCCTAATTTAACTGCATATTTTTGAATAACTCTGTAATTCGGTAAAGTCTTTCTGGTGCAGCAAATTTTACACTTTTTTCCGGCTAGTTTTACAAATTGATTTGTTTTTGTAGCTATTCCTGAAATATGGGATAAAAAATTTAATGCAACCCTTTCTGCAATCATTATAGAATCAGCTTTACCTTTTATTACTGCTATTACAGAATTTTTTTTGACTGTGGATCCATCTTTTTTTTTTATTATAAGTTTAGTTTTTTTATCAACTTGCTTAAAAGAGTGTTTTACAAATAGTAAACCTGCAACTACTGCTTTTTGATTAGAAATTATTTTTGCCTCAATAATTTTGTTATTATTTAGGAGGTTAGACGTTATGTCTCCATAAGGATACAAATCTTCAGTTAGAGCAAGTTTTACTCTATCTTTAATAAAAGTTTCACTTAATTTAATTTTTGACACGAAGTGTTATCTACCGATAGCAACCATTTTTTCTACTGACAATCTAGCTTTATCGATTGTTTTCTGGTCCATGATAATTTCGCCAGTTTCATTCTCTAAACAGTCTAAAATTTTTGGCAAAGTGATTTTTTTCATATGCGGACACATATTGCATGGTCTTATAAATTCAACGTTTGGATTTTCAACCTGAATGTTATCACTCATTGAACATTCAGTTACCATCATTACTTTTTTAGGTTGATTATTTCTAACATAATTAATCATTCCTGATGTTGATCCTGCAAAATCACTTGCTTTAATGACTTCTGGTGGACACTCTGGATGTGCAATTATTTTAATTCCAGGATTATTTTTCCTTATACTCTTAATTTCGTTTTCGTTGAATTGATCATGAACAATACAAATCCCTTTCCATGAGATAATTTCAACATCGGTTTGTGAGGCAACATATTTAGCTAAATAGTCGTCAGGTAAAAAAATAACTTTTTTCACACCTAATGATTTTACAATTTTGACTGCATTAGCAGATGTACAACACACATCTGTTTCAGCTTTTACATCAGCAGATGTATTTACATACGAGACAACAGGAACTCCTGGATATTTTTCTTTTAACAATCTGACATCTTTACCCGTTATTGAAGAGGATAATGAACAACCTGCTTTCATGTCTGGTAACAAAACCTTTTTATTTGGACTCATTAATTTCGCAGTCTCAGCCATAAAGTGAACTCCAGCCATAACAATTATATCTGCTGAGGTTTTTGATGCTTCAACAGCAAGGGCTAAAGAGTCTGCAGAAAAATCTGCAATGCCATGATAAATTTCTGGAGTTTGATAATTATGAGCAAGTATTACTGCATTTTTCTCTTTTTTTAATTTATTAATTTTATGGATATAAGGAGCATGTATTGCCCATTCAATCTCAGGCATAACCTTTGAAATTTTCTTATAAATTGGATCAGTTGCTAATTTTACTTCTTGATTAAAATCCATAAACAAAATTTATCAATTTGAAACCTACTTGTCATTGATTTAATGTGGGTCATATTTGCGGCCATGCTGAAATTGGTAGACAGGCACGGTTGAGGGCCGTGTGGACCTAGTCCATGAGAGTTCGAGTCTCTCTGGCCGCACCAGAAAATTAAATCTTTAGCCATTCAGGTATAAATATTTTAAATGATCCATTTTTACTTTTTAAAGTAAGGTCTTTATTAAAATTTTCATTAGAAAATTTTATCAAAGCAAACGGATACTCTTCGTTTATCAAAATTTTTCCGATTTCAATTTGATTACAATATACCGTTTCATCTTCCTCAAGCTTTCCATCAATTATCTCAACTGGCAATAACCTCTTAGAAAGTTTATTTTTAAGTTTAATTCTAGCAGTATTTTCTTGTCCTACGTAACATCCTTTTTTAAAATCAATACCATTTAGTTCTTCAAAATTACATTCAATACCGAATAATTTATTTTTTAGTTTATTTAAATTCTTTGGAACAATCCCAAGTTTATGACTTTGTTTATAATAGTCCTCAATTTTATTATCTTTTAATTCAAGTTTTTTTAGAGACAAATAAAGTTTTTCTAAATTAATTATTAACCTTGCACCCAAATTCTTATTTCTCGGATCTAAAACTACTGGATCTTCTCTATATCTCATAGTAAAGCCGAGAATATCTTTTGTGTTATCTATTGATAAATATTTTTCATAACCAAAACTTGCAACAACAAATTCATTGCTAAGATTAAGAATTTCCACATTTGATCTTATTTTATATAAATTTAATTGCTTCAATATTTCCTCAGATTGAGACTTTTCACAATCAATAAAAAAACCTGACTTATGCTTTACAACAATAAATTCATAAAGAAACTTGCCTTGAGGGGTTAATAATGAAGCAAAACAACTTGAACTATCTGTAACTTTATTAATGTCATTGCTAATTAAATTTTGCAAGAAGTCTCTAGCATCCTGGCCATTTACATAAAGTATGGCTCTATCTTTTAATATATAAACGCTATTATTCATATTTGATTGCTCGTAAAATTTAATATAATAACTTTTTTCATAAATGTTAGATCTAATAATTAAAAATGGGCAATGTTATATCAATGGAAAATTAGAGGATAATGATATTGCCGTTAAAGATGGTAAAATATTAAAAATTGGCCAAATATCAGAAGAGGCAAAAGAAGTCTATGATGCTAAAAATAAAATTACCTTACCTGGCTGTATAGATACTCAAACCCATTTCAGGGAACCGGGTTCTACAGACACAGAGGATCTTCATTCAGGAAGTAGAGCAGCAGTAGCTGGAGGAATTACAGCAGTATTTGAAATGCCGAACACCAACCCTCCAACCTCAAACTTAAAAGAATTTCAAAGAAAATTGGATCTTGCAAAAAACAGAATGTACTGCAATTATGCTTTCTATTTCGGTGCAACAGCAGGTAACGTTAGTCAACTCGCTGAGTTAAAAAATTTAGAGGGCTGCTGTGGAATCAAATTGTTTGTAGGTTCCTCAACAGGTAATCTTTTAGTAGCATTAGAAGAGGATATTGATAAAGTTTTTCAAAATAGTTCAAAAGTAGTAGCAGTCCACTCAGAGGATGAAGAAATCTTAAACAAGAATAAAAAATTGATTAAAAATGGCGATGTGCACTCCCATCCTATTTGGAGAAGTGAGGAATGTGCAATTTCTTCGACTAGAAGAATAGTTAGACTTGCAAAAAAATACAACAAGAAAGCGCATGTACTTCATATTACTACTAAACAAGAAGTAGATTTTTTATCTCAACATAAAGGTAATATTACCTTTGAAATCACTCCACAACATTTAACAATTTATGCACCTGATTGTTATGATAAACTTGGAACTTATGCGCAGATGAATCCACCAATAAGAGATAAATCTCATTATGATCGACTGTGGTATGCAGTAAGAAATAATTTAAATGATACAATTGGCTCGGATCACGCACCACATTTAAAAGTTAATAAAGATAAAGAGTATCCCAATTCTCCGTCAGGCATGCCTGGTGTCCAAACACTTATGCCCGTAATGTTAGATCATGTTAATCATGGAAAATTATCACTTAATCAATTAATAAATCTGGTATGCGAAAATCCAATAAAAATATTTGGGATACAGAACAAAGGATACATTAAAGAGGGATTTGATGCTGACTTTACCATTGTTGATATGAACAAGAAAATAACAATTAAAAATGAAAATATAGAAAGTAAATGTGGATGGTCACCTTTCAATGACGTTGAGTTTAAAGGAACACCTGTTGCAACAATAATTTCTGGTAAAATAAAGATGAAGGATGGAAAGATTTTAGGTGAGCCTGAGGGCACCCCTTTAAAATTTAATTAATTTTTACAGTAAAACTATTAACCAGTATCACGCCAATAACTATAAGGAATAATCCAGCAATAGCTTGCCAAGCTAAAGTTTGTTTAAAAAAGAAATATCCAAGCAAAGCTATTGTAAATACTCCAAGTCCACTCCAAGTGGCATAAACAATTGCTATTGGTAGTTTATCCATAACAAAAGTCATCAAATAGAAAGACACCAAATAGAATATTGTTAGACAAACAGTTGGAATAATCTTGGTAAAATTTTGTGAAACTGGCAATAACATTGTTCCAGCTACCTCACAAAATATAGCGATAAGTAAAAAAGAATATGTTTTAACCATTATTAAGTATTTTATTTTCAATCAAATCTTGTTTGATCTCATCAAGAATTGCAGGATCATCAATTGTTGGAGGCATTTTATATTCAACATTATCAGCAATTTTTCTAATTGTTCCTCTTAAAATTTTTCCAGATCTTGTTTTTGGAAGTCTTTTGATAACAATTGCAACTTTAAATGCAGCCACAGGACCAATTTTATCTCTAACCATTTGAATACATTCCTTTGAAATTGTTTCGTTATCTTTATCAACTCCAGCTTTTAAAACTATTAATCCTATTGGTAATTGTCCTTTTAATTTATCTGCAATACCAAGAACTGCACACTCAGCTACTGATTGATGTTCAGATAAAACTTCTTCAATGGCACCAGTTGACAATCTATGGCCAGCAACATTTATAATGTCGTCAGTCCTAGACATAATCCAGATATAGCCATCCTCGTCAATATGACCTGCATCATAAGTTTGATAGTAACCATCATAGTTTGACATATAATTTTCCTTATATCTTTCATCTGCATTCCAAAGCGTTGGAAATGTACCAGGGGGTAAAGGTAATTTAACTACAATATCTCCCATCTCATTTGGTTTAGCTAAAGTTTGATCTGACTTAATAATTTTTACATCATAACCCGGCACTGCTTTACAGGCTGAACCATATTTTGTTTTCATCATTTCAATTCCTGTGCAATTTGAGCTTATTGCCCAACTTGTTTCAGTTTGCCACCAATGGTCTATCACTGGAACTTTTAATAAATTTTCTGCCCATTTGATTGTATCTGGATCTGCTCTTTCACCAGCAAGAAATAAACTTTCAAAACTACTCAAATCATATTTAGAGAAGAATTTTCCATCAGGATCTTCTTTTTTAATTGCTCTAAATGCAGTTGGAGCAGTAAATAAAGATTTTACTTTGTAATCAGAAATAATTTTCCAGAAAGCCCCCGCATCAGGTGTGCCCACGGGTTTACCTTCAAACAAAACAGTTGTGCAACCTTTAAACAATGGAGCATAAACAATGTAGGAATGACCTACAATCCAACCAATATCACTAGCTGACCACCAAATATCTCCCTCATCAATGTTGTAGATATTTTTCATTGTCCATTTTAAAGCTACTATGTGACCTCCAATATCTCTTACAATTCCTTTGGGTGTTCCTGTTGTGCCTGAGGTATAAAGTATGTAAGCAAACTCATTTGAATTCATCTCTACACATTCAGTATCTTTTGCATCAGCTAGTGCCTCATCCCAACTAATTTCATTAGGTGCATTTAATTTAGCCTCATGACCTTTTCTTTGAAATAAAATCATCTTACTTATCTTATGACTTGCTAGTTTGACTGCTTCATCTACTAATGGCTTGTATTCAACCGTCCTACCTGGCTCAAAACCACATGATGCTGTCACTAAAATTTTAGCTTTACTGTCATCTATTCTGCTTGCAAGTTCATTTGATGCAAATCCACCAAAAACAACAGAGTGAATTGCGCCAATTCTTCCACAAGCAAGCATTGCAATGACTGCTTCAGGGATCATTGGCATATAAATAATTACTCTATCACCCTTACCAACGCCTTGATTTTTTAAAGCCCCGGCAAACTTAGAAACTTTTGATCTTAGTTCCTCATATGAAAGCTTACTTTTGTTACCTGTGATTGGACTATCGTAGATCAGTGCAGTTTTTTTTCCTTGACCCTTATCAATATGAAGATCTAATGCATTGTAGCAAGTGTTAGTAACTCCATCTTCAAACCATCTGTAAAAAGGAGGGTTTAACTTGTTTAATATTTTTGTGGGTTTTTTAAACCAAAATATATCGTCAGATGCCTCTCTCCAGAAATTCTCTGGGTCTTCAATTGATTTTCTATAAATTTCCTTGAATTTATCTGACATAGTTAAAGTTGATTCGTTAGTTAATTTATTGTGGTTTTTAAATCACAAATTGTATTTAATTTTAAAAAACGAGTAAAATCAATGTAAATTAATGACAATTATGTCTTCTATTAAGTGATTTTATTTGGTATTTAACCACAACTTTTGCTTAGGGAAGCCTAAGCTTAGTTTATATAAACTAAAGTAAAAACTAACTAAAGAGGGAGTTTTTTATGAAAAAACTTAAACTGTTTGCTCTAGCAGCTTTAGCCCTAGTGGGTTATGCAGGTGTTGCTAACGCAGCAGACGCAACGATGTTAGCTCAGGATGACTTTGTTGGAATATCTTTTTGGATAATTTCAATGGGTATGTTAGCGGCTACAGCTTTCTTCTTCATGGAGAGAGGTACTGTTAACCCTGCGTGGAAAACATCAGTAACTGTTGCAGGTCTTGTAACTGGTATTGCTTTCATTCACTATATGTACATGAGAGAAGTATGGGTTGCTACAGGTGACTCACCAACAGTATACAGATATATTGACTGGTTAATTACTGTGCCATTACAGATGGTAGAATTCTACTTAATTCTAGTAGCAGTAAGAAAAGCAAACTCTGGAATGTTCTGGAGATTGTTAATCGGTTCATTAGTAATGTTAATCGGAGGATACTTAGGAGAAGCTGGATACATCAATGCTACACTTGGTTTTGTAATCGGTATGGCTGGATGGATTTACATTCTATATGAAATATTCTCTGGTGAAGCTGGAAGAGCTGCTGCTAAAAGCGGTAACAAAGCTCTTGTAACTGCGTTCGGTGCAATGAGAATGATTGTAACTGTAGGTTGGGCTATTTATCCATTAGGTTATGTATTTGGTTACCTAACAGGTGGTGTAGATGCTAACTCACTAAACGTTGTTTACAACTTAGCTGACTTCATTAACAAAATTGCATTCGGTCTAGTAATCTGGGCTGCTGCAATGAGTTCAGGAGCTGGCTCAAGAGCAAGATAATTACTAAGTAATTAAAATAATTTTAGGGCAGGTATGTTTTTACATACTTGCCCTATTTTTTTTGATCCCTATATTCAATTAAATGGCAAAAATAACATACATAACTTCTGATAATCAAACTCATACAGTTGAGGTGCAAAATGGTCTTACTGTTATGGAAGGAGCTGTTCAAAATGATATTCCTGGTATCGACGCAGATTGTGGTGGAGGGATGGCGTGTGCGACCTGCCATGTTTATGTCAAAGATGATTGGTTTAATAAAATTCCAAAAAAAGAGGATGGAGAAGATGATATGTTAGATATGGCATTTGAACCAAAAAAAAATAGTAGGCTTAGTTGTCAAATAATTGTTTCAGATGAATTAGATGGACTACAAGTAAACATACCATCCAAACAAGCTTAAATGAAAAAAACTGATGCATTAATTATTGGAGCAGGTCCAACAGGACTTTTTACTGCTCATCAATTAAAATTAATCGGATTAGATTGTGAGATAGTTGATAATTTAGATAAAATTGGAGGTCAATGCATCGAACTTTATCCTGATAAGCCAATTTACGATATACCCGCTGTACCCGAATGTACAGGAGAAGAACTTACTAATAATTTATTAAATCAATTAAAACCTTTTGATATCAAATTTCATTTAAGCGAAAGAGTTGAAGAAGTAAAAAAAGAGGAAAATAATTGGTTAGTAAAAACTAGTGGAGGTAATTCTTTTTTGACACCAAATGTAATTATTGCAGGTGGCGTTGGTTCATTTGAGCCTCGAAAATTTTCACCAAAAGAGTGTGAAAAATTTGAAAACAAATCTTTATTTTATTCGGTAAAAGATAAAAATATTTTCAATGGAAAAACAGTTTCAATTTTTGGAGGTGGAGATAGCGCATTAGATTGGGCTATTGAGTTATCAAAAGAGTCTCATGTTAACTTGATACACAGACGAGATGAATTTAGAGGCGCACAAGCTACTGTTGATAAAATGCACGCATTAGTAAAAGACGGTAAAATTAATCTTTTTACTAAATATCAAATAGCCAATGCTCATGGTAAACAAACACTAGAAAGCATCGATATCAAACATGATAATAATGAAATAAAAAACTTAAAGACTGAATATGTTTTAGGTTTTTTTGGTCTTATTATGCAGCTAGGACCAATTGCTAATTGGGGCCTTAATCTGAATAAAAAAACTATAGAGGTAGATACTGAAAAATTTGAAACTAATCAAAAAGGTATTTATGCAGTGGGTGATATCTGTAATTATCCTGGTAAATTAAAATTAATTTTGTCAGGGTTCCATGAAGGAGCTTTAGCAGCAAGAGCATGTTTCAAATTAGCAAGACCTGATGAAAAATATAGATTTGAATTCACAACAACCTCAACAAACTTATTGAAAAGACTTGGAAAAAAAGAGTGATAGATCTTTACTCAGCTAATACTCCTAATGGCAAAAAAATTAGTATTATGCTTGAGGAAATTGGATTTGATTACAAAGTAATCAAAGTAGATATTAATAACGGCGAACAATTTAAAGATGAGTTCAAAAAAATAAGTCCATTAAGTAAAATTCCAGTAATTATTGATCATAAAAACAAAAAAACTGTCTTTGAGTCCGGAGCAATTCTAATTTATTTGGCTGAGCTAAGTGGAAAATTTTATAATTCTAAAGAAAGATTAGAAATTAATCAGTGGTTAATGGCTCAAATGGGTTATGTTGGTCCAATGTTAGGTCAACACCATCAATTCCATCATTATAATCCTGGAAAAAGTAAATTTGGTGAAGAGAGATATTTTAAAATTTCTCAACGAATATACAAGGAATTGGACGAGAGATTATCTAAATCAAAATATTTATCAGGTGATAATTACACAATTGCAGATATTGGTACATTCCCTTGGATAGCAAGACACGAATGGCATGATATTGGCCTTAAAAGTTTTAAAAATCTTACAAGATGGTATGAGGAAATTTCAAAAAGAGATGGTGTAAAAAAAGGATTTGCTTTTATGGATAAAAATGAGCTTCCACCTAAACCATATTAGTTCATTGAGCTAAGCAATCTAAACAAAGAAGCAAAAATTCCATGACCCGAGACCTCTATAGCGAGGACGATGATAATTATCAAAAGTATTTTTGTATCCATTAACTAAATACAATAAATAACAAAATTATCCAAAACAAACCATAATAATAATATATATACTTTTTAGTAAAATAATAAGTCACTGGATTATGAACTTTTTTAGTTTTTTTCTTTTTTTTATTCATCGGCGTGAACTTTTTCATCCTTTTCATGTTTTTCCTGAGCAGCAATAGTATACTTCGCAACCGGTCTTGCCATAAGTCTTTTTAGCCCAATTGGTTCTGCTGTATCTAAACAGTATCCATAAGTATCTTCTCTAATTCTTGCTAGCGCTTTATCTATTTCTGAAATGAGTTTAATTTGCCTATTAATAGCTTTCATCTCAACATTTTTATCAGTGTAAGAGCTCGCCTGGTCTACAATATCTGCCGAAATGCTATTATCATCTAAACTTCCATTATAAAGAGCTTCATTATTTGCTCTTACCAAATCTTTCCTCCACTCTTGAAGCTTCATTCTAAAAAATACTTTGTGTTTCTCGCACATATATTTTTCAGTATCCTTTGGAATATAAGTTTTAGAAATTTTAATTGGACCTTTAATTGTCTCTTTAGTTTTAGCTACTGTAGTTTTAACTGATACTGTTTTAGCAGCTGTCTTAACTTTATTTTTACTGGCAGTTTTATTCTTTGCTTTTACAACTTTTTTTTTAACTTTGCTGGTTTTAGCCATATTTTCTAATTGAGTTCGGGGGAGTATATTCAGCAAAATATGGGTGTCAAGCAACGTTAATTATTGTAATTATTAAGCAATGATCAGTTTAAATAGAAATATAAATAACATATTTTTTATTTTTGTTTTATCACATTTATTAATTTGGACGGTTGTTCCTACAATAACTAATAAAAATCTACCCCTAGATGTCATCGAAGCATTAGCGTGGGGCAGCAATTTAGACTGGGGTTTTAACAAACATCCACCAGGAAGTGCATTTTTTCCAGAAATTTTTTTTCAGATTTTTGGTGCACAGGATTGGGCATATTATTTCTTAAGCTCATTATTTGTGGTGATTTCTTTTTATTTTGTTTTTAAAGTCGCTGATGAGATTTTATCAAGCAAACTATTAAGTCTTTTTTCCGTTTTAATTTTAGAAGCAATCTATTTCTATAATTTTACGACACCCGAGTTTAATGTAAATGTATGCCAGCTTCCATTTTGGTCTTTAGTGGTTTATTTTTCATGGAAAATTTACTCTTCAAAAGAGATAAAATTATCAGATTGTTTTTTTATTGGTTTATTTGGTGCAATAGGATTTCTCTCAAAGTACTTATTTGTATATTTATTAGCATCAATCTTTTTACTTTTTATGTATTTAATATTAATTAAAAAAGATAGAAAATTTGATTTCAAATATTTTATTACTTTAGAAGTTTTTGTAATTTTATTAATTCCTCATTTCATATGGTTATATGGTAATGATTTTATCACAATTTTTTATGGCCTAAAAAGAACTGGCTTAGAACCAAGTTTAATAAATCATTTTGAACAGCCAATATTATTTTTATTTAAACAAATAGGAACACTTCTTCCGTTTTTCTTTTTAATCTGGTTACTGGTAAAAAAAATCCAATTTAAGTTTAATGTTAAAGATAAAAAATTACTATTTTTATTAGTCATAAACTTATTACCCATCTTTTTAATTCTTATTACTTCTGCGATAATGGGTTCTAAAATCAGAACGATGTGGATGACACCCTTTTATTTATATTTTGGGGTTCTATTTCTCTATATTTTGAAATCACAAATAAATATTAAAAAAACAAATTCTTTTTTATCAGGATTTTTGTTTCTATTTTTTTTGTCACCAATTATTTATTCTTACGTTTCAATTTCCCAAACAGATAAAAGAACCGACTATCCTGGAAAAGAGATTGCATCTAAAGTGCAATTAATTTGGAGTAAAGATTTTAATGGAGAAATTCAATTCGTCACTGGAGATGAATGGAAAGCTGGAAATTTATCATATCATTTAAAATCACGACCTGTTTGGGAGGGATCTACCAATAGTGAGATATTGAAAAATGCATCACAATTTATTTGTGTTGAAGATGTTTGTTTGGGAAGATACTAAAATTTGATTATATTATGAAAATAATAATTTTGACCCCGGTGTATAATGACTGGCAATCAGTATATAAACTAGTCGAAGAAATTAATAACCTATCGTTAAACAAAGAATTTGAAATTTCAGTTTATATATTTAACGATTATTCAAATCATGATCGTTCTGATTTTGAAAAAAATTTAGAAAATATAAATTCTGTAAAAATATTTAATATGAAAAAAAATCTAGGACATGCAAGATGTATTGCCACTGGTTTAAAATATATTTTTGAAAAAGATAATTTTGATTATGTTATTCCTATGGACGGGGATGGTGAGGATAGACCTGAGGAAATTGAATTTTTTTTAGATCAAATAAAAAAATCACAAGATAAACCTATTGTAGGAGAAAGAGTTAAAAGATCAGAAAGCAAGGTATTCAAGATCTGCTATCAACTACATAAATTTCTTACATTCGTATTTACCGGAAAGTTAATTAAGTTTGGAAATTATACTTGTTTACCAAAATCCATTGTTGAAAAAATGATTAATGAGAAAGCTACATGGAATAGTTTTTCGGGTTCATTAAAAAAAATTGAAAATGACTTAATTTCAATTCCCTCTATTAGAGGTAATCGATATTTTGGACCATCAAAAATGAGTTTTATTAATTTAATTAAACACTCACTTTCAATTATTAGCGTGTTTAGAAAAACTTTTTTAATTCGATCTGCATTATTTATAATAATTTATATTTTAATGATTAAAAGTAACGCATCAATAATCACTGCAATACCTCTCATTTTTTTATTAGTAGCTGTTTATTCAATCTCAAATTTAGCATTAAGAGAAAATATGGAAGAATTTAAAAATTGTTTAAGCCAAATAAATGATATTGAGAATATTAAATGAAAAAAAAAGATCTTTATTATGAGAGAATTCCTACAAAACTTTTAAGAGAGGATGTCAGATACTTAGGAAACATATTAGGGCAGGTAATAAGGGCACAAGATGGACAAAAGTTTTTTAATTTAGTTGAAAAAGTTAGAAAATTATCAAAAGCTAATAAAGCCAATCCTAATTCAAAAAAACTAAATAATGATGTAATTAACGCCATCAAAAAACTTGATCCTAAAAATACTTTTAAATTAACCCGAGCATTTTCACATTTTATGAATTTTATGAATTTAGCCGAGCTAGTTGATGCCTCTAGAAGTATAAATGAAAATGAAAATAATAAGAAAAAATCAAACAAAAAAAATTTATTTATTGAGGAAATTTTTGAAGACTTGTTTAGAAAAAAAAATATTTCAGACAATAAGATTTATGATTTAGCTAAAAATCTTAATATAGGTATTGTTTTAACAGCTCATCCGACAGAAGTAAAAAGAAGAACTTTAATTCAAAAATATCACAAAATTATAGAGATACTTGAGGAACGAGAATTGTTTAAAAATTTTCCCTCAAAATTAAAAGTTCTCGATAAAAATCTTTACGATGAGTTAACGATTATTTGGAATACGGATGATCTTAAAAGATTTAAACCCTCACCATTTGATGAGGCTAGATGGGGATTAGCCATCATTGAAGATAGTCTGTGGGACACTGTTCCAAAAGTTTACAGAAAATTAAATTCTATATTTGTAAAAAATATGGGTAAAAATTTACCAAAAAATTTTAATCCTATTGTTTTTGGTTCATGGATGGGTGGTGATCGAGATGGTAATCCTAATGTTACTTCTGAAGTCACAAGAAAAGTAATTTTACTTTCTAGATGGGAAGCAGCTAAATTATATGAAAAAGCTCTTACTAAAATAATAAGATCCTATTCTATGGAAAAGGCTTCAAAAAAAATCTTAAGTAAAGTTGGTCAATCATTTGAGCCTTATAGAGTTTTTTTAAGACCTTTGAGAGACAAAATGAGAATTACCCATAGATCTATTGAACAACATTTGGTGCATAATAAGCCGTTAGATCAAAAAAAATTATTAAGTTCTCGAGAAGAAATTCTTAAACCTTTAAGAGTTGTAAGAGAGTCATTAGAGCAAAATCAAAATGAGAATATTGCTAGCGGTGAATTGTTAGATTTAATGAGGCGTGCAAAATGTTTTGGGATTAATTTAGCTAGATTAGATATCAGACAAGAGTCTGCAAGACATAAACAATTGATATCTGAGTTTGTTAGGACGAAGTATAAAAAAAATTATTCAAATTTTACTGAGAAAGAAAAAATAAAATTTTTAAAGAAATTTATAACTTCTAAATCTAATAAAATTAGAAATTTTCAATTTAAAAATAAAGAAAACAAGGAAGTATGGACAACTTTTAATACGTTATCTAAAGAGCCACCAGAGTGTTTAGGTGCATATGTAATATCTATGACTACCTCTGCTTCAGATATTTTATCAGTATCTTTCTTACAAAAAGAGGCAAATATAAAAAACAAATTAAGAGTGGTTCCTTTATTTGAAACTTTAGATGATCTTATCAATGCAAAATCTATAATGGAAACCTTGTTCTCACAAAAATGGTATAGAAAACTGATCAATCATGAACAGGAGGTAATGATTGGATACTCAGACTCAAGTAAGGACGCTGGAAAAATATGTGCTAGTTGGCATCAATATAAAGCACAAGAAGAAATAATAAAATTAGCAAAAAAATTTAAGATTAAAGTAACCTTCTTTCACGGCAGAGGTGGATCTGCCGGTAGAGGAGGAGGTCCGATACAGGCTACTTTAAGATCACAACCTCCAAATTCAGTTAATGGCAATATTAGAATTACTGATCAAGGTGAAGTGATTCAACAAAAGTATGGTTATGAACCTTTAGCTAATTATAATTTATGTAGTTACATTGGTGCTGTTACAGAGGCTACATTAAATCCCCCACCAATTCCTAAAAAAAATTGGAGAGATCTAATTGAAAAAATGTCTGACATTTCTAAAAATTCTTATAGAAAAAATATAAATCAAAGTTCAGATTTTATTCAGTATTTTAGGACTGTCACTCCTCATAAAGCACTTGGTAAATTATCCATTGGTTCAAGACCATCAAAAAGAAAAAATGTTGATAATATAAAAAGCTTAAGGGCAATACCTTGGGTATTTGCGTGGACACAGATCAGATTAATGCTTCCCGCATGGTTGGGAAGCGCAGAAGCATTAAGATACTCTTATATTAAACAATTTAGAAAAACTTTATATGATATGGAAAAAAATTGGCCTTTTTTTAATTCAATGCTTGATATGCTTGATATGGTAATTTCTAAAGCTGATCCAGAAATTTCAAAAATTTATGAGGAGTTTCTTGCTGACAAAAAACTTCAAAGAGTTGGACAAAAACTAAGATTTCAATTTGATACAATAAAGGAATTAAATAAAAAAATTACCCCTAAAGAAATTTTGAAGATAAGGAAGGAATTTAGATCTAAGGTATTAGCAAGAAATATTTACTCTGAGGTTTTAAATATTATTCAGCCAATAGTTATTTACAAATTAAAAAAGAAAAAAGATAAAAAAAATAGAAAATATTTAGAGGACGCTTTGCTGACTTCTATCGCAGGTATTTCTGCAGCCATGAAAAATACTGGATGATACTTAAAAAGATTACTTTTTTAATTTTATTGTCTTTTATTATTACCAACATCTCAAAAAGTGATTTTAAAGATATAAAAAAAAAAGCAATAATTAATAAGCCAGAAATTATTTTTCAAATTCAAAAAGACAAAAAAGGATGCATAAAAGATTTATATGTAAGTCCAGATAAAAACTATGTTTTACCAGTATTGAAAGTCGAAGCACCCTCTGGATATGGACTTGATAATAGATTTGATTACGCCCTTAGTAAATTTGAGGATTTTAGCTTTCCTTGTGGTAGTGGAAATGTAGAAGCGTGTCAAAATGTTAAAAGAGTAATTTTAGAATGGGCAAAAGCTGATGCTGCAAAAAGAACTGGGCCCTCAGATGGAGAAGGAAGACATTGGAATGATACTTTAACCGTAAATTTATATATAGCTTCACCAATGATGGCAGCTTATTCGTTTGCTAAACAAGTAATAGTTATTTCAAAGTCTGAGGACAAAATAATCAAAGATTGGTTTAAAAGGATTGTCAGAAAAAATAAACATTTAATGTACGAATATTCTAATTATAAAGTTGGATCAGGTGCAAACGGTACTCCTAAAAGAGCCCATAATCATGCTCTATCATCTGCAGTGAGTCATATGCAATTGGGAATTTTGCTTAACGACAGTAAGTTATTTAGAACCGCATTTAAAAATTTTGAAGCAGCCATAAGATATCAAAGAAAAGATGGAAGCATGCCTATAGAAACAAGAAGGGGTGGAAGGGCAATGTTTTATCAAGCAAGAGCCATGAATGCTTTGGCCGTCATTGCTATATTAGCTGAAAATCAAGGTTACAATGTTTGGAATTATGAGCATAAAGGTAAAAATTATCATAACATTGTTAAATTTTTTATAGATTTTACTGAAAATAATGAAATCGTTTTCAAGTATGCAAAAAGCATGAAGCATCCAGGACCTGCTAAAAATTATAAGAGACAAGATCTTAATAGTAGGTCGAGCAGCAACTGGGGATGGTTATACGCTTATGCTTCAAGATTTCCTGATCATGAAAATGTTCAAAGACTAAAAAAATGGTCTCAAGATAAAAGTAATCTTAATAGTTATCAGTGGGATATAGTTCATCATTATTTAAAAATTGGAAAAAGACCTTTTGGTTCAGCTTCTTGGACAGTGGTTGAACCTAATTGTCATTTTACTAAATAGCTCTAATTATTAGTTGACAATAATATTTAAAAGTAATTTTTTATCTATAAAAATTAGTTTTAATACCTTTAACATTTGTTTTTATAAAAAAGATATTTCCTGAATTTTTTTCAGTTTTATTAAATTTATTAATTTTTTTTGCTGAGGTTATAAACAATGTATTAAGGTTTTTACCACCAAAACAAATACTAGTAGGTCTTGAAATTGGTAATTTGATTATTTGATCTATTTCGCCATTAATTTTAAATCTGATAATACAGCCGCCATCCCAACAAGCGACCCATACAAAACCTTTACTATCTACACACAATCCATCAGGCTTTCCATTGTGAGAAGGTATACGAGCAAATATCTTTTTCTTACTTATCTTTCCAGCTCTTTTTTCATAATTAAAAATATAAATTTTTCGTTTGTCACTAGCGACAAAATAAAGTTTTTTTTTACAAGGACTCCAATCAATACCATTTCCTATAATAAAATTTCCTAAAAGTTTTTTTGGTGAGTTTATCTTTTTAAAGAAAAATAAATTTCCAGATTTTGAAACTTCTTTTTCATCCATTGTTGAGGCCCATAGTCTTCCTTCGCTATCTATTGAAGCATCATTAAATCTATTATCTTTTTTATGTTTTATAGATATCAATTTTTTGTAAAAAATTTTGTTGTTATCTATGTTTATTTTGAATACTTTATCTTTACCACAAGATATCCAACAATTGTTTTTTGTTGGTAAAAAATTGCTTATCATCTCTCTTGACTTAAATTTTTTTATTCTTTTTTTACCTTTATAAATAAAAATATTTTTCTTTAATATGTCGACAAATGTAAGTTCTCTTGTATGATGATTCCATATTGGTCCCTCTGCCAATGAAGCGTTACACTTGATTAAAACATTTGGTTTTGAATGTATTAGTTTTTTCATTTATAAATAACAATATATTATATAATTTTCTTTTTGATGAAGAATAATAATTTAATAATAGTTGGATTAGGCTCCATAGGGGCAAATCTTGCTCATTATTTATTGAGTTGTAAATATAAAGTTTCTGTTTGGGATAAAGATTTTTTAAAACTTAAAAATTTTTCGAAAAAAAATAAAATTCAATTTAAAAAAAAATTTTCTGAAAATATCTCTAAAAACAGTATTGTTATCTTGACCATTAACGCAGGAAAAAATGTAGATAAATTTTTCTTAAAAAACTTAAAGTCTCTTAAAAAAATTAGATACTTAATTGATTTAGGCAACAATCATCCAGATGATACCTTACAGAGATATAATTATTTGAAAAAAAATAAAATTACATATATAAACCCAGGATTTTCCGGTGGTATTGAGGGTGCAAAAGGTAAAGCTTCTCTGATGTTAAGTTGTAAAAAAAGCCAATTAAAAAGTTTGAATAATATTTTTCTAGATATTTCCGGAAACAAAAAAAAGTCAATCAAATTAGTTGGGAAAAAACCCCAGGCAGGAAACTACGTTAAAATAATACACAACTCAATTGAATATGCAATACTTCAAAGTCTTGCTGATTATTATCTTATATTAAAGAAATTTATGAAATGTTCTCACAATAAAATCTTAAAAGAAATTCTATTTATAGAAAAAAGATTAAACAACTTTTATTTATTAAATATATTTAAAGAAGTTATTTTAAAAAAAACAAACTTAAATGCCATAATTGATAAAGTAGAGGATAATAATACTGGCGCATGGGCCGCACAAATGTGCATGAAGTATAAATTTCCTGCCCAAATTTTATATGCTTCAGTCGATGCTAGATATTTGTCAAAATCTGATAAATTTACGAAACCTTTTTATAATAAAATTTCTAAACTTAGTACAAGAACTTTAACAGAATCTCTAATCTTAATTATTAAATTTAGTTATATTCAGGGTTTTGGTTTATTGGATCGAATAAACAAAAAAGAAAAACTTGGTCTTAATCTAAATAACATAATTTTTAATTGGAAATTTAATAGTATTATAAGGTCAAGTTTATTATCAAATTTTTCAACATTTATAAAAAAAAATGAATTTAACTTAGGCTTTGTCTATAAAAAGATTTTTTCACAAAAAAAAATAAATATTCTTTTGATAACGTTGAAAGAATTATCTTTTAATAATTTATACCCTTCAACTTTTGCATCAGTAGGTATATGGATATTTCATAATCAAAAATTCCACTTTAGCTCTTTCTCATTAGTGCAAAAAATGAGAAATATTTTTGGTAATCATAATATTAAGATTAAAAAATTTTATTGATATGTTTTTTTTTTTAGTTGGACCAGCCGGAAGTGGAAAGTCCACTATAGGAAAAAAATTTAACCGTTTAAAATTTTTTAAATATATAGAAGGAGATAAATTTCATTCTAAAAAGAATATAAAAAAAATGACTTATGGAAAAACTTTGACATATAGAGATAGAAAACCATGGCTTAGTAGGATTAATTATTTTTTGAGATCAAAAAAAAATAAAAGAATGAACTATGTTGTTTCTTGTTCAGCATTAAAAAAATCTTACAGAAGATTACTCTCAAAAAAGCTTGATAATTGCCATTTTCTTTATCTTAAATGTAGTAATAAAGAATTATTTCTTAGAAATTTGAAACGTAACCATTTTTTCCCGATATCCCTATTAAATAACCAAATCAAAACTTTTGAGTATTCAAAAGATCTTGTTATTATTAAGTCTAATACAAATATTAACAAAGTTTTTTTGATCACAAAAAAAATATTATTTGGTCTTCTTAATAAAAAATCTTAATTCTATACTCTTATTTTAGGCAAGGAGTAAAAATCAGCTGTATCTATTTTAGAAGAATATTGCCTTCTCATATTCCACTTTTTATGAATACCTGCACTCGCAAGACTTAAAGTGGATCTGCCATATCTATAATTAGTATTATCAATTGATCTCATCAAACTTTTTATCTTTTCATCTTTTTCTGATGAAAATAAATTTTTTCTACCATCGTCGTTACGTAGTCCTGTAAGCATAACACCTGCTTTCTGATATCGATATCCATTTTTGAAAATGCTCTCTAAAATCGAAACTGCAGTTTTAACAGTTTCAATACTATTGTTTGTTGCAATTGGAAAATCAATTGTCTTTGCATTTGAATAATAACCATAGTCTCTTTGAAAAGGACTAGTTCTGACAAAAACTGTAATTGCTTTTGCAACTAAAGACTCTGATCTAATTTTTTCAGATGCATTCAAACAATAATTTGCAACCGCTTCCTTTAATTCTTGAAACTTTTCGATTCTTTTTCCAAATGATCTCGAAACGACGCAGCTTTTCCTTTTTGTTTGTGTTGTCTCTAAACCAATACATGGTACTCCTCTAAGTTCCATTGCAGTTCTAGAACTTAAAACATTGGAACATTTTTTGATCCACGTATTAGATTTATTCTTAAGTTGTTTTGCATTATAAATTCCATTCTTTTGATAAAACTTCGTAAGTTGTCTGCCAACACCCCAAACATCATTAATTTCAACTTTTTCTAAAATAGGATCTAAATTCTCAATGCCAATTAAACTTGTGACTCCTGATTGTTTTTTCTTTGCAATATGATTTGCAACTTTACTTAAAGTTTTAGTTTTAGCGATACCGATACTAGTTGGAATCCCAGTCCATTGTAAAACTGTTTCTCTAATTTCTCTTCCAACTTTTTCAACTTCAGTATCTGGAAAATTAGATAAATCTATGAATGCTTCATCAATTGAATATACCTCTATTTCAGTATTAAATCTTTTCAGAGTTCTCATTACCCTTCTAGATAAATCTCCATACAAAGAGTAATTTGATGAAAAAACTTCAACTTTATTTTTTACAATAATATCTTTTGCTTTAAAGTAAGGCTCACCCATCTTGATCCCCAGCGCTTTTGCTTCATTAGATCTAGAAATGATACAACCATCATTATTGGATAAAACAACCACAGGTTTTTTTCTTATTTTTGGATTAAATAATCTTTCACATGAAACATAGAAAGAATTACAATCAACTAAGCCTATTTTTTTAGTACGTAGAATGGATGACATAAGTCACAACCCCCCAAATAAAAACATCTTCTTCTTCATTAATTAAAATTCTATTAGAAAAATCTTTAGAGCCAGATGATAGAAATTTTTTATCTCTTTCTTGAACTAAAGTTTTAACCACAAGCTCATCATGAACATTTGCAATAACCGTTGAAAAATTTTTTGGTTTCAAGCTTTTATCGACAACCAATAAATCTCCATCATTAATCCCAACATCGACCATGGATTTACCCTGAACTCTGATGATAAAAGTGGCTGGAACATTTTTGATTAAATGCATGTTCAGATCGATATCTTCTTCGATATAATCAGTGGCAGGTGATGGGAAACCAGCACCAGCTTTATGTAGATAATAGGGAATAGTTAGTTTCATGTTCTTGTTTTGTTCTAATTTATAGCCCATTTATACAATGCACGCAAGAGGTTGTATTTTGAGTCCGTAACTGAATCAAAAGTGAATCAAAACGTGAACATCAAAACTATATTTTGTATGCTTGTGGATAACTTTAACCAGAGATAGTTTCAGTTGAATATAAATATATAAAAAAATAAATAAGAAATTTTAAATGAGTATAGGCATTTCACAAATTATAGTTTTAGGAATAGCCATCGCCATATTATTAGGTTCAGGATATTTAGGAATTTATATTTTTAAACAAAACCCACAGTTTAAAAAATATTTAACTACTAAAAACGTTATAATTGTTTCTTTAGCTTATATTGTCATTATAAGTTTTATTTCAGGAAAAAATGCGGCATATGGTTTTGGTGCTATATTAACCCCTTACATAATAACAGTTGTAAACAGCCTGTTTAGAAATAAGTTAAAGTTTAAAAAAACTTTTGATGATAAATTTTATCCATTTTTCATAGGAGTATTGAGTTTTGCTTTTATATCCACAACTTTATCGGCTATATTTTAAAAAAGATGAAAAAGCTAATTTGTCATTGTGGTGCTGTAGAAGCTCAAATAAATTTAGAGGGAGATTTAGCTAAAGTAATAAAATGTAATTGTTCTATTTGTAAAAGAAAAGGAGCAATTATGTCGATGGTAAAAAATGAGGACTTTAAAATTGTAAAAGGTGAGAATAAATTAAAACTTTATCAATTTCATTCGAAAGTCGCTAAACATTACTTTTGCTCAGACTGTGGAATTTATACCCATCACAACCCAAGAATAAATCCAGAGATGACAGGATTTAATGTTGGGTGTATTGATGAAATAAATACTTTTGATATCAAAGATGTTCCAGTAAACGATGGTCAAAATCATCCATTAGACAAAAAATAATTTTCATGCAACAATTTAGATTATGCTTTGGTAAGGTAAAAAAAGACTGTTTAAAGTTCATTAAATCTCAAGAGACAAAAGCTGATAAATTTAAAAATAAAGAAAGAATGATTAAATCTTTCTTAATTCCTCTATGTTTTTGGATCAGTAAAAAAGCTGATAAAAAAAAACCGTATTTTGTAGGATTAGCAGGAGGGCAAGGAACAGGTAAAACTACAATTAGCTCTTTAATCAGAATTATATTAACAAAATACTTTAAATTAAATGTTTTTAGAATTTCAATAGATGACTTCTATAAAACAAGAAAAGAGCGAATAAATTTATCAAAAAGAGTTCATCCTATGCTTTTAACTAGAGGCGTGCCCGGAACACATGACATTAATATGATGTTAAATTTTTTTAAAAAGTCAAAAAGTAAGAAATTCAATAGATTAAAATTACCAACATTTAATAAAGCAATTGATGACAGGTTTAATAAAAAAAGATGGTACGATTTAAAGAAGAGACCAGATGTAATTATTTTTGAAGGATGGTGTGTTGGTGCAAAATCAGAAAAAAATAATACTTTAAAGAAAACAATTAATTCATTGGAAAAAGCGAAAGATCAAAAACAGATTTGGAGAAAATACGTTAACAATCAATTAAAATCAAAATATAAAAATTTATATTCACAATTAAATTGTTTGGTTTATCTAAAAGCAAAAAATTTTAGCTTGCTACAAAAATGGAGATTAAAACAAGAGAGGAAACTTTGGGTTCAAAGTAAAGTGAAATCAAAAATAATGAGTAGAGGAGATGTATTGAATTTTATGCAAACTTATCAAAGAATTACTCAAAACATGTTTAGAAATATGCCAAAATATGCATCTGTTATATTCAATTTAAATAGTAACCATCAAATTAAATCTGCTGTATATAAAAAGAAATGATTAGGATTTTATTTATAATTATAAGTTTTATATTTTTGTTAAATAATGCTAGTGCTGAAACTTTTTCTGCAGCTCTAAAAAAGGCTTATAATGATAACAATGAATTAAATGCCGAAAGAGAAAGCCTAAACATTTCTGAGCAAGAATTAAAAATTTCGATGAGTTCATATTTTCCTTCTGTAACCTTAAGTGGAAGTAAAAGCTCAGAGGATACCAATAAATTAACCAATCAGAATGGAACAAATGCAACAATCTCAGATGTAGACCCAACTGTGCAATCATTAACAATTACTCAAACATTAATAGATTTTGGAAGAGGTGCTGAATTAAGTAAAAGTAAAATTGGTATTGAATTAGCTAAAGTAAAGCTTTTAAAAAAAGAGCAAGAAATTCTATATAAATCAATTGAAGCTTATACGGGGTTAATTTCAGCAAATGAAAAACTTAAGATTAATAGATCCAATGTTAATCTGTTAGATCGACAGGTCGAAACAGATAGAATTAGGCTTGAGCGAGGAAACATATCCTTATCAGATGTTGCTCAATCAGAGTCCTCTTTAGCTGGAGCACAAGCAAAGTTAATACAAGCTGAAAACGATTTTTTAACCAGCAAGCTTAATTATGAAAATGTAATTGGAATAATTAATGATGCAGAGTCATTAGATAAATCATCTATCTTGATAGTTAATTTACCCAATGAATTAAATTCTGCAATAGAGATATCAAAAAAAGGAAATCCAGATTTAATTATAGCTCAACTTGAATATGAACAATCAAAAAAAGATACAACTAGTGCAAGATCTGATTTAGCCCCAACAGCAACCTTATCTTTTGATAGATCAAAAACAAATGATTTAAGTTCTACCTATGACGAAAAAGAACAAGATACCTTAAAAGCAACAGTGACATGGCCATTTTTTTCAGGTGGAAAGAATTATGCAAATTTGAATAAAAACAAAAGTTTGGAGACACAAAAAAATCTTCTTTTAAATAATATGATTAAAAAAAATCAAACAGATGTTGCAAGTGCCTGGTCAAATTATCAATCAAACAAAAGTCTTCTTAATTCAGTAAGGGCTCAGGTGAATGCTGCAGAAATCGCAAATGAGGGAATTGTAGCTGAATATAATAGTGGTTCAGATAGAACTACTTTAGAGGTTATTCAGTCTAACTCTTTATTATTAAATGCTCAGATTTCATTAGCAGACTCTGAGAGAAACTATGTTCTCTCGCAGTTTAATCTTTTAAAATCTATCGGATTGCTCAATAGCGAATATCTTAAATTGAGATAAAATTAGCTTTTTTAGGCTCAAATAAATAAATCTTGCCAATGAGAACAAAATGTGTACATTTATAAGCATGATTCGAGTGACAAAAATATTAAAAAAAGAGGCAAAAAATGACTAAAAATAACTTAAAAGTAGTTAAATCTACTAAAGATCAAGAATTGGATAATAAAGAGAAAAATAAAGCTTTAGACGCAGCAATCAGCCAAATCACAGATAATTTCGGAAAAGGTTCTGTGATGAAGCTTGGTGAAAAAAGAGCAATGGATATCGAGTCGATATCTACAGGTTCTTTAAGTTTAGATTTAGCTTTGGGAATAGGAGGTTTACCTAAAGGAAGAATTATTGAAGTTTATGGACCAGAGTCTTCTGGAAAAACAACATTAGCATTACAAGTTGTTGCTGAAGCTCAAAAAGCAGGCGGAATTTGTGCATTCGTTGATGCAGAGCATGCTTTAGATCCAGTCTATGCAAAAAAATTAGGTGTAAATACTGAGGAGCTTTTAATTTCACAACCAGATGCTGGTGAACAGGCTTTAGAAATAGCAGATACGCTAGTTAAATCAGGCTCTATTTCAGTTATCGTAATTGACTCAGTTGCAGCTTTAACTCCAAAAGCTGAAATTGAAGGAGAAATGGGAGATCATCATGTTGGTCTTCAGTCAAGATTAATGAGTCAGGCTTTAAGAAAATTAACTGGTTCAATTTCAAACACAAACACAATGATGATTTTCATTAACCAAATCAGAATGAAAATTGGAGTTATGTTTGGAAGTCCAGAAACAACATCAGGTGGTAACGCGCTTAAGTTCTACTCATCTGTAAGAATGGACATTAGAAGAATTGGTGCCATCAAAGACAAAGATGAAATTATTGGAAATACTACAAGAGTTAAAGTGGTTAAAAATAAAGTTGCGCCACCATTTAAAGTTGTCGAGTTTGATTTGATGTATGGAAGAGGTATTAGCAAAATGGGTGAGTTAGTCGACCTAGGTGCTAAAGCTGATATCATTGAAAAATCAGGAGCTTGGTATGCTTATAAGGGTGAGAAAATTGGGCAAGGTAGAGAAAACGCAAAAACTTATCTCGCACAAAATCCTAAAGTTGCTGCAGAAATAGAAATGGCAATTAGAGAAAAAGCCGGTGTGATTTCGAAGAAAATTGAAGGAAATCCATTAAGTCCTGAAAAAATTGAAAAGGAGAAGAAAGTAGCTGAAAAAGAAGAGGCTGCAAAAGAGACTTCTCCTACTAAAAAGAACTAGAATTAAAGGTCATCTTTAAATTATAAAGGCGCTTATTATAAGCGCCTTTCCCCCTTATCGTTATCTAGACATAAAACAAAAAAGCTGTATTTTAAAAATATGGCGGACAAATCATTAAATGAAATAAGAAGCACGTTTCTTAAATACTTCGAAAAAAATGATCATAAGATTGTTGAGTCTAGCAATTTAGTCCCAAATAACGATCCAACCTTAATGTTTGCTAATTCAGGAATGGTTCAGTTTAAAAATGTGTTTACTGGTTTAGAAAAAAGAGATTATCAAAGAGCTACTACCTCTCAAAAATGTGTTAGAGCGGGTGGTAAACACAATGATTTAGAAAATGTTGGTTACACTCCAAGACACCATACTTTCTTTGAAATGTTGGGAAACTTTTCTTTTGGGGATTATTTTAAAGAAAGAGGAATTGAACTTGCATGGAATTTAATCACTAAAGATTTTGGTTTAGATAAAAATAGGCTTTATGTAACCGTTTTTCATGAAGATGATGAGGCTTTTAATTTCTGGAAAAAAATAGCGGGTTTTAGTGATGACAGAATAATTAGAATTGCAACATCAGATAACTTCTGGTCAATGGGTGAAACTGGCCCTTGTGGCCCTTGCTCAGAAATATTTTATGATCATGGAGATCATTTAAATGGTGGATTGCCAGGAACCAAAGATCAAGATGGAGACCGTTTTATTGAAATTTGGAACCTAGTCTTTATGCAGTATGAACAAGTTTCAAAAGAAAAAAGAATAGATTTGCCAAAGCCATCTGTCGATACCGGAATGGGATTAGAGAGAATTGCTGCTCTTTTACAAGGCACACATGATAACTATCAAACTGATCATTTTAAGAAATTAATTAGCTCAATATCTGATGCAACAAAAGTCAAACAAGAAGATAAAAATATATCAAGTTTTAGAGTAATTGCTGATCACTTAAGAGCAAGCTCATTTCTTTTAGCCGAAGGAGTTTTACCCTCAAATGAAGGTCGCGGATATGTTTTAAGAAGAATTATGAGAAGAGGAATGAGACATTCTCATTTGTTAGGATCTAAAGAACCAATTTTTTATAAAATTTTTGACTCATTAAAAAACGAGATGTCAGGAAATTATCCAGAGCTTGAAAGGTCTCAATCTTTGATCAAAGAAACTTTAAGGATGGAGGAAGAAAAATTTTTAGTTTTACTAGATAGAGGTATCAAAATTTTAAATGATGAAATTGCAAAAATAGACAAAGTTTTACCTGGGGATGTCGCTTTCAAATTATATGACACCTATGGTTTTCCATTAGATCTTACTGAAGACATTTTAAAGAATAAATCTTTAAAAGTTGATCATCAGAAATTTGATAAATTAATGAAAAAAAGTAAGGAGCTTGCAAAAAAGAATTGGAAAGGTTCTGGAGATAGCTCTGAGGAAGCCATTTGGTTTTCAATAAAAGATAAAACTGGTCCAACAGAATTTTTAGGTTACGAGTCTAATCAGTCTGAGGGTGTTGTGTTAAACCTAATTAAAGATAACAAAGAAACAAAATCTTTATCTTCTGGTGAAGAAGGAATGATCATTACCAATCAAACCCCGTTTTATGGAGAGTCAGGAGGACAACTTGGAGACAAAGGTACAATTGTTTCTGGCAATTCTGTTTTTGAAGTAGAAGATACACAAAAAAAACTTGGAGACTTATTTGTTCATTACGGATCTTTGAAAACTGGAGAAATGAAAATTAATGATGTAGTTGAAATGAAAATAGATGTAGAGAGAAGAGATAATCTAAAAGCTTACCATTCTGCTACACACTTACTCCACGAGTCATTAAGAAGAACCTTAGGTAAACATGTTATGCAAAAAGGATCATTAGTTGCTCCAGATAGATTAAGATTTGACTTTAGTCATATGAAACCAATTAGTGATGAAGAGCTAGTAACTATTGATAAGCTAGTTAATGAATATGTTTCAAATAGTTCTGAAGTAACCACAAGAATTATGACACCAAAAGCTGCAATTGAAAAAGGAGCGCTAGCTTTCTTTGGGGAAAAATATGGAGAAGAAGTCCGTGTTGTATCTATGGGAAAGGAAAAAGAAGCATACTTTTCAACAGAGTTATGTGGAGGAACACATGTCAAAAATACCGGTGATATTGGAAAATTTAAAACTGTTAGCCAATCGTCTATTGCTGCGGGTGTTAGAAGAGTTGAAGCTCTAAGAGATAAACAACTTGAGGATTTTATTAAGAACAAAGAAAAATTATCAACTTTATCGACACAAAAAGATGAAGAAACCATTAAAGATTTGTCATCGCAAATTATTAAACTTGGAGGCAAACCAAATGTTGATAATAAAGATTTAAAAGAAATTATAAAAAATCTTTCACGACAACTTGAACAACTAAATGTTAGTTCAGTTCTTCAAGACAAAACTAAAAACATTATTAAAGATGATAAGATAAATAATATAAAAGTTAGATTTCAAAAAGTGCAAGATTTACCTCCTAAAGATTTAAGAAAATTAGTTGACAATGGTAAAAAAGAATTAGGCGATGGTATTGTAATTGTTTTTGCAAGCAGTGAGGATAAGGTTGGCTTGGCAGTTGGTATTACTGATAAATTAGTTGATAAATATGATGCTGTAAAATTTGCAAAATTAGGATCAGAGACAATCGGTGGAAAAGGCGGTGGTGGTAGAAAAGATTTTGCTCAAGCAGGAGGTCAAGATAAGAGCAAAATTGATGAAGCTTTTGAAAAAATTAAGTCTTTAATTTAATTTCTTTTTTAAATTATTATCAATTTCATCTAGAAATTGATTTGTAGTTAAGTACTTACTTGATGGTCCAACTAATATAGCTAGATCTTTGGTCATAGAACCGCTTTCGACACAATCAATACAAACTTGCTCAATGGTGTTAGCAAACTTTATAAGATCTTCATTTCCGTCCAATTTACCTCGGTGAGCTAAACCTCTCGTCCAGGCAAAAATTGAGGCGATTGGATTGGTTGAAGTTTCTTTTCCTTGCTGATGCATTCTATAATGTCTTGTAACTGTTCCATGAGCTGCCTCAGCCTCCATAATTTTTCCATCAGGAGTTAAGAGTGTACTTGTCATTAAACCTAAAGAGCCGTAACCCTGTGCCATTGTATCAGACTGAACATCACCATCGTAGTTTTTACAAGCCCAAATATATTTTCCACTCCATTTCATTGCACATGCAACCATGTCGTCAATTAGTCTATGTTCATAAGTAATTTTTTCCTTATCAAATTTTGCTTTAAATTCTTTATTAAACACATCTTCAAATATATCTTTAAAACGTCCATCGTACTTCTTAAGGATTGTATTTTTTGTTGAAAGATAGACTGGCCACTTTTTTATAAGACCGTAGCTAAAGCAAGATCTAGCAAAGTCTTCGATGGATTTATCTAAGTTATACATAGAAAGGGCTACTCCTGGTCCAGTAAAATTAAATACTTCGTATTTAATTTCATCTTTACCGTCTTCTGATGTCCACTTAACTTCCATCTTTCCTTTACCTGGAACTTTAAAATCAGTTGCTCTGTATTGATCACCAAAGGCATGTCTGCCAATTACTACAGGGTCTGACCATGAAGGCACTAATTTTGGAATGTTGGAACAGATTATGGGCTCTCTAAAAACAGTTCCACCAATAATATTTCTTATTGTTCCATTTGGTGATCTCCACATTTTTTTTAAATTAAATTCCTCAACTCGTGCTTCATCAGGAGTGATGGTTGCACACTTAATACCTACGCCAATTTTCTTAATTGCATTAGCAGAGTCTATTGTGATCTGGTCATCAGTATCATCTCTGCTTTTCATGCCTAAATCGTAATATTCAATACCGATATCAAGATAAGGAAGGATTAATTTTTTTTTAATAAATTCCCAGATTATTCTGGTCATTTCATCACCATCTAACTCTACAATGGGGTTTTTTACAGTAATTTTGCTCACTTTATTTATATCTTAATAATTGAATTTCGTAATTTTATATACATATTAATGAAAAATTATCAAATAGAAGAACATGTTTAGTAAGATATTTCCAAAAATTCACGCTGAGGGATACAAGTTCCTAGTTATCTCTGGAATTATTACAATCGTATTTTATAGTTTCAGTAATTTTTTAGGTTTAATTGGTTTGGTATTAACTATTTGGGTTTATTATTTTTTTAGAGATCCTGATAGAGTAATTATTGAAGATAATAATTATCTGGTTAGCCCTGCTGATGGAGAAATCATAAAAGTTGAAGAAGTTGATGGTCCAAAAGAGTTAGGCTTAGAGAATAAAAAATTTAATAAAATCAGTGTCTTTATGAATGTATTTGATTGTCATGTTAATAGGACTCCATGTGCTGGAAAAATTGAAGAAATTTTATATAAACCTGGAACATTTGTTAATGCTTCTCTTGATAAAGCAAGTGAGGATAATGAAAGAAATTATTTTAAAATTAAGGACACGGATAATAACGATATTGTTGTAGTTCAAATAGCAGGTCTGGTAGCGAGAAGAATAGTCTGTGAGTCTAATAAAGATCAAGAGTTAAAACAAGGTGATAGAATTGGAATGATAAGATTTGGCAGCAGAGCAGATGTTTATTATGAGAATTATCAACCTTTAGTAAAAGTAGGTCAAAAAGCTATTTCAGGTGAAACACTCCTAGCTAAAAAATAAAATGGAACAACCAAAAAATAATTTGAAGATTGTAGCAGATAAAAAAAGAGCAAGAATGATCTTGCCAAATATGCTTACATTAATAGGAGTTTGTATTGGTTTAACCTCAATACGATTTGCTCTTGATGGAAGGTTTGAACTTGCAATTATAGCAATTCTTTTTGCTGCTTTAATAGATGGTCTTGATGGAAGAATAGCTAGATTAATCAGAGGTACTTCAAAAGTTGGAAAAGAATTAGACTCGCTTACAGATATGATAAGTTTTGGAGTAGCACCAGCGTTTATAATGTATTTCTGGAAGCTCAATACTCTAGGAAGATTTGGTTGGTTGCTTTGTTTAGTATATGTAATTTGCGTTGCATTACGTTTAGCGCGGTTTAATATCAATTCAAATCAAGAACCTTCATGGAGAGATAATTTTTTTGAAGGAGTTCCGTCGCCAGCTGGAGGAATTTTAGTTTTAACACCTTTGATTATTAGTTTAAGCGGATTTGACTTTGTTCAATTAAATTATGATTTAATGGTACCTATTTTTTTTATTGCGACTTCTTTTTTACTAATTAGTAAATTCCCTAGTTATTCTTTTAAAAAGATAGTGATCCCAAGAAAGACAACAATATTTCTTTTATTTGGAATAGTTTTATTTTTTGGTCTTTTATTGATTTACACTTTTAATGTCATTGCGATAAGTACTGCAATTTATGTACTTTTATTACCAATAAGCTTTTTCCATTTTCAAAAAATTAAGAAGCAACATGAAAATGACAAAATTCAAGACGAAGATGACCTTGAAGACGTACTTTAATGAAAAAAAATGTAATTGTTTCTTTAGCCGATGCTAATTATTTTCCTTTACTAGATGAACTAGTAGATTCAATAAAAAGTTTTAAACAGAGTGAAGATGTTGCTATCTGTATTTTGGATGCAGGATTAAAACAAGATCAGAGAGATAGTTTATCAAAAAAAGTCGATGAAATTAAAAACGCTGAATGGGATATTGAAGTACCTGGTTATAAAGTTAAAGGTAAAGAGTGGTTAAAAAGTCAGGTCTCAAGAGCTTTTTTACCTAAATATTTTCCTAACTATGAAAAATATCTGTGGATTGATTGTGATGCATGGGTAAATGATTGGAGTTGCGTAGAGTTATATTTTAAGGCTTGTGATGATGGAAAGCTTGGAATTACTCAAACAATTGGCCCAGGATATAAGATTACATCAAAAGTAAACTGGCTTTTTGGAAAGCTGGCGTTAATCAAATCTCAAAATTTTAAACACGCTGTAAAATCAAAAATTAGTTATGCAGATGCTAGGAAATTAGCTTTTGCCCCACATATTAATATTGGAGTTTTTTCCTTAGAAAAAGACTCTAAAGGATGGAGCACTTGGCAAAATAATTTAGAGAAAACTTTAAAAGCAGGCAATATTTTTGGATCTGAAGGTTTAGCAATTAACATGTCCGTTTATATTGATAATTTAGAAACAGAGTTTCTTCCTTTAAATTGTAATTGGATCACAAGTAATTTACTTCCAAAATATGATCAGAAACAAAGCACATTTGTTGAACCATACTTACCAAATTATAAAATTGGCATAATGCATCTTGCAGCAGGTATTTGGAAAGACGGTAAAGATATGCGAGTGGATAAAACTATTAAAATTGAATTAGATACTTTAGATAAAAATAAGATACTAAAAAGTTTAAGATATAATACTTAATTGAAAAAAAATAAGATTTCAAAAAATTGGGTTAATAAACAAAGACGGGATACTTATGTGCGTCAATCAAAAGTTGACGGTTATCGAGCTAGGTCTGCATATAAACTAAAAGAGATAGATGAAAAATTTAAAATATTTAAAGGTGGAATGTCAGTCGTAGACATTGGAGCTGCTCCCGGCAGCTGGTCACAGTATGTTGCAAAAGTAGTTAAGAGCGGAAAGATAATCTCTATAGATCTAAAAGAGATGGAAAATATAGAAAATACTTTACAAATTCAGGGTGACTTTACTTTAGTTGATACTCAAAACCAAATTAAAGAATATCTTAAAAAAAAACCAGATGTAGTCATGTCTGATATGGCCGTAAACACCACTGGGATAAAAAATATCGATTCAATTCAAACTGGTGAATTGTGTAAAGAGGCGATGGTTTTTTCAAAAGATGTGATTTCAGAAAAGGGTTTTTTTATTTCAAAAATATTTATGGGTAGTACCTTTAATGAAATTGTCGCACTGGGAAAAAAACTTTTTAAGGAAGTAAAGGTTTTTAAACCAAAATCTAGTAGAAAAGATTCTAAAGAAAGTTTTATAATTTGTAAAAATCTTAGATAGTTTCTTTAAATTTTAAAGGAATCGTATATAAATGATTATGGTTCCTATAAAAGAAGCACTCACCTTTGATGATGTAACTCTGATGCCTAAGTACTCTGAGATATTACCCTCAGATGTTGATACTAGCATTAAACTTACAAATTATTTAAAATTAAAAATTCCTCTATTATCCTCAGCTATGGATACTGTTACTGAAAGCAAAATGGCTACCGCGATAGCGAAAGCAGGTGGGATAGGCATTATTCATAGAAATTTAGATATAAAAAAACAAATTCTTGAAATTAAAAAAGTAAAAAAACAAAAACTTTTAGTAGGCGCAGCCGTTGGGACTGGACCGAGCGAATTTAAAAGAGCAGAGGCAATACTTAAAGAAAAAATTGATATGATTGTTGTTGATACTGCTCATGGACATACAAAAAAGGTCTCAGAAATAATTAAGTTTATCAAAAAAACAAAAGACAAAAAAACTGCTCTTTGTGCTGGAAATATTGCTACACCTGCTGCAGCAAAATTTTTATTAAAGCTTGGTGTTGATGTTATTAAAGTTGGGATAGGACCTGGATCAATATGCACAACAAGATTAGTTGCAGGTATTGGAGTCCCACAACTTAGTGCAATACTAGAAGTTAGAAATGGAATAAAAAATAAGAATGTAAAAATTATTTCTGATGGTGGGATAAAATATTCAGGTGATTTGGCAAAAGCATTCGCTGCTGGAGCAGATGCAGTTATGATTGGCTCATTGTTTGCTGGGACAGATGAAGCACCAGGAAAATTAATTAGGAGAAATGGTAAATTATTTAAAAATTTTAGAGGCATGGGTTCAGTTGGTGCTATGAATAAAGGATCTGCAGATCGATACTTTCAATCAAAACAAAAGGACTCGTCTAAATATGTGCCAGAAGGAGTAGAAGGATTTGCAAAATATAAAGGCAAAGTTGATAATATAATTTTTAAATTAATTGGTGGATTAAGATCATCTATGGGATACTTAGGATCAAGACAAATTAAATATCTAAGAGATAAACCACAATTTGTTAAAATAACAAAAGCTGGTTTTTACGAAAGTATGGTCCATAATGTTGATATAGTCAAAAGTGATAATAAATACTAATGAGAAAAATCTTTAAAATAACCGTTCTTTTTTATTTCTTAATCAATGTTTTTAATTTTTCTTTAGGTAGTGAAAATTTTTTTAATAAAGGTTTAGAACTATATAATAAAAAAAAATTTGAAGATGCTCGATTTATGTTTGAGAGAAGTATTGTATTTAATCCAAAACACTCTAATTCATATTTATATTTAGCTAAAATTTACAATCAGGAAAAAAATCAAAAGAAAGAGGAAAAAAATTTAGAGGCAACTTTATTGATTGAACCAAATAATGAAGAAGCAATGTTAATGTTGATGAAAATAGCATTAGAAAAATCAAACTACTCTAAAGTAAAAAGTCTCTCAGAAGACTTTGTCAAAGTTTGCAAAAATTTATGTGATGAAAATAAAAGTATCTTAGATTCTTTAGCGAACTTAGAACCCAAAAATGAGTCTTGATCAAAATTTGAATAAGATTTTAATTGTTGATTTTGGTTCACAATTTACACAGTTAATAGCAAGACGAGTTAGAGAATTAGGAATTTTTTCTGAGATAGTAAGTCATAAAAAAATTAAAAGTAAAAATATCAATCACACAATCAAAGGCATTATTTTATCTGGTGGTCCTTTAAATGTTTATCAAATTAATAAATATTCCTTTGATAAAAAGATAATTCAAAAAGGTGTTCCAGTTTTAGGCATTTGTTTTGGGCATCAAATAATATCTAAATTAAATGGCGGAAAAGTGAAACAATCTAAACATAGAGAGTTTGGTTTAGCTAATATTACAAAAAAAAATAATAGTCTTTTAATTAAAAATTTATTTAAGAAAAAAAAGTCAATTAAAGTTTGGATGAGCCACGCTGATCAAGTTTCAAAATTACCCAAAAATTTTAAGGTAATTGCCTCAAGCCAGAATTCTAAATTTGCAGTAGTTGAAAATAAATTTAAAAATTATTATGGAGTCCAATTTCATCCAGAGGTGACCCACACAGAAAATGGAAAAAAACTAATAAGTAATTTTATATTTTTAATATGTAAAATGAGAAAAAATTGGTCTTCTAAGGATCAAAAAATAAAATTGATAAAAGATGCAAGACAAATGGTAGGAAATGATAAAGTCATTTGTGCTTTATCTGGTGGAGTAGATAGTAGTGTAGTTGCACAATTATTAAATAAAGCCATTGGTAAAAATTTACACTGTATTTTTGTTAACACCGGGCTCTTAAGAAAGAATGAGGAAAAACAAGTTGTAGCAACATTTAAAAAAAAATTAAAGATTAATCTTACATACGTGAATGCTGAGAAAGAGTTTTTAAGAAAATTATCAAATATTTCAGATCCTGAAAAGAAAAGAAAGATAATAGGAAACTTGTTTATAAAAATATTTGAGCGTTATGCCAAAAAAATTAAAAATGTAAAATTTTTGGCTCAAGGAACTCTTTACCCTGACTTAATAGAAAGTAAATCAGTTACTGGTAGTCAAACATCGAAAATTAAATCTCACCATAATGTTGGAGGTCTACCCAAAAAAATGAAACTTAAACTAGTAGAGCCATTAAAATTTTTATTCAAGGACGAGGTTAGGAAACTTGGATTAGAACTCAATTTAAGCAGAGAAATTATTTCTCGTCATCCTTTTCCAGGACCTGGGCTGGCAATACGAATGCCAGGAATAATAACTAAAGAAAAAATTAATATTTTAAAAGAGGCTGATCATTATTTTATTCAAGCCTTGAGAGATCACAACCTATATCATAAGATTTGGCAAGCTTATGCAGCTTTACTCCCAGTTAAAACAGTTGGCGTAATGGGTGATAATAGAACTTACGAATATTTGTGTTTGCTCAGAGCAATAACATCTGAAGATGGTATGACAGCAGATTTTTATGAATTTAAAAAATCATTTATACAAGAAATTTCAAATAAAATAGTGAATAGTATTAGAGGGATTAATAGAGTAGTTTACGATATAACTTCGAAACCACCGAGTACAATCGAATTAGAGTAAATGAATAAAAAGATAAAAAAAATTCTTAATAAAAAGAATAAATCAAAAATTATTTGTCTTACGGCATACTCCAAAAATGTTGCCACAATCCTTGATAAACATTGTGATTTAGTACTGGTTGGGGACTCATTAGGATCAGTTTTGTATAACTTCAAGTCCACTAAGCAAGTAACTTTAGAGACCATGATTAATCATTCTAAAAGTGTCAGACTTGGTATTAAGAAATCATTAATGGTTGTTGATATGCCTTATAATACATATCGAAATCCAAGTGAAGCTTTGAAGAATTCAAGATTAGTTATGAAAGAAACTAAATGTGATGCTGTGAAATTAGAAGGGGGAAAAAAAATAATTCCTATCGTTAAAAGATTAATTAAAAATAAAATACCTGTTATGGGACATGTTGGAATATTGCCTCAAACAGATAAAAAATTTACCTTCAAAGGGAAAAAACTAGAGGAAAGTGAGAGATTACTTAAAGACACTAAACTTTTAGAAAATGCTGGGGTTTTTTCTATTGTATTAGAATGTGTAGAAACAAAGTTATCAAAAAAAATCTCCAACCATATAAAGATTCCAACAATAGGAATTGGTTCTTCAGTCAATTGTGATGGTCAAGTTTTAGTAATTGATGACTTAACAGGATTAAGTCAAAGTAAATTAAAATTTGTTAAAAAATTTGTTGATATAACAAAGTTGATCGAAAATGGTGTGAAAAAATTTAAATCTGAAGTATTAAAAAAACAATTTCCTAAAGCCAAACATTCTTTTTCAAAATGAAACTGAATAAAATAGAGCCAAAATTTATTAAAAAAAATAATCCAAGAGTCGGTTTAATAACTTTAGCTAGTGATTTTAGAATTGAAAAAGATTTTAACGATATAATTTATGGGAAAGATATAGATTTATATTCAAATAGAATAAATTGCTATAATCCTCTTACTAATGAAACTTTGAAAAAGATGGCAGATGACATTCCCGAAGTGACCAAAAATATTTTGCCAGATCAAAAATTAGATTGTGTTGCTTATGGATGTACATCAGGAACTATTGCTGCAGGTTATCAATCAATCTACGAAAAAGTAAATTTAGCAAAACCTAATACAAAAGTAACAACACCTATTACTTCTGCTATAAATGCTCTTAAAACCTTAAAGATAAATAAGGTTTCAATATTTACTCCTTATACTGATGAGATTAATCAATCAGTTATCAATTATTTTAAAAATGAAAAAATAGAAATTTCTCAATTATCTTATTTCGATATAGCTTCTGATTTAGATATAGGCAAAGTTGATCCTCAACACTTATTTGATGTGTTAATTAAACAAGATTTGTCAAAAAGTGATGCGTTGTTTGTATCTTGCACAGCACTTCCAGTATTATCAATTATAAATGACATCGAAAAAAAACTAGGCAAAGTAATATTATCAAGCAATCAAACCTTAATTTGGGACACGCTTAAACAAATTGATAATCAAAATAAGGTTGATGGTTATGGGGTGTTATTTAATAGTTAGTTGATGAATTTTTCAATTGAAGAGTACAAATCTAGATTAAAAAAAGTTCAAAATTCAATGCAAGATAAAGGTATTGAAATTTTGATTTCACAAGACCCTTCAAATATGAATTATCTAACTGGCTATGATGCATGGTCTTTTTATTATGCACAATGTGTGATTGTTCATGAAAATGCTGATGAACCGATTTGTTTTGTTAGAGATCAAGATGCTGGTGGTGCTTATATAAAAACTTATTTGAAAGATGAAAATATTGTTAAGTATCATGAAAAATATATTCACACTTGGCCGCTACATCCATACGATGCTTTAGTAGATTTAATAAAGAAAAAAAAATGGGATAAATTATCTATAGGCGTTGAAATGGATAGTCATTATTTCACCGCTTATTGTTATGAAAAAATAAAACAAGGATTACCTAATGCAAAATTGTTAGATAGCAAACGATTAGTAAATTGGGTTAGGCTTGTTAAGTCAGACGCTGAAATCAAATATATGAAAGCAGCTGCGCAGATCACTCAACTTGGTATGAAAAAAGCATTTGAGGCTATTAATCCAGGTGTAAGACAATGTGATGCTGTTTCAGAAATATGGTCAACTTTAGTCAAAGGAACCTCAGAATTTGGAGGGGATTATGCTTCAATAGTGCCAATGCTTCCAACTGGAAAAGGAACCTCTGCATCCCATTTAACTTGGTCTGAGGATAAGTTTGTTGAAGGAGAGGCCACAATCATTGAATTATCTGGCGTAAATAAAAAGTATCATTGTCCAATGGCCAGAACAGTTTTACTTGGAAAACCCGACCAAAAAAAAATTGATACAATGAAAAAAACTAACGAGGCACTTCAAGCAGGTATAGATAAAGTTAAAGCAGGAAATACGGCTGATGATGTTGCACAAGCTTTTTGGAAGATATTAGATAAATATAAAATTGAGAAAACTTCAAGAACTGGCTATTCAATCGGAATAGGCTATCCTCCTGACTGGGGCGAACATACTTTAAATATTTCAAAAAGTGATAAAACATTATTAGAACCCAATGTTACTTTTCATATGATTGCAGTAATGCAATTTGGAAATTGGGGAGTGGAAGCATCAGAAGCTATTAGAGTAACTGATAAAGGATCAGAATTATTTTGTAATTTCTCAAGAGAACTTCACGTTAAAAGCTAATTATTAAAGGTTGATATTTATTCTTACAAATGTTTTAAAGTTCCTTAAATTATGGCATCAAAAAAAGATTTCGTTAAATTTGATAAAGTAGATAAAAGTTATGACGGTAAAGTATTAGTCGTCAAAGACCTTCAATTAGATATTGCTGAAGGAGAGTTTATTACTATGTTGGGACCCTCTGGTTCTGGTAAAACAACTTGCTTAATGATGTTAGCGGGTTTTGAAACACCAACTAACGGTGAAATTTATTTAGATGGTAAAGCAATATCAAGTATACCCCCTCACAAAAGAGGAATTGGAATGGTGTTTCAAAATTATGCTTTATTCCCACATATGACTGTGTATGAAAATTTAGCCTTTCCATTAAGAGTGAGAAAAATTCCAAAAGATGAGGCTGATAAAAAAATTGATAAAGCATTATCAATGGTATCCCTACAAGGGTTTGCTGCAAGGATGCCAGGTCAATTATCAGGTGGACAACAACAAAGGGTAGCTGTTGCAAGATCATTGGTGTTTGATCCACAACTAGTTTTAATGGATGAACCTTTGGGAGCTTTAGACAAAAATTTAAGAGAAAGTATGCAATATGAAATTAAACATATTCATGAGAGTATTGGTGTGACAGTTGTTTATGTTACTCATGACCAAAGTGAAGCTTTGACGATGTCTAATCGTATTGCAGTATTTAATGATGGTAAAGTTCAACAACTTTCAAGTCCCGACGAATTATACGAGAAACCTGTAAATTCATTTGTCGCTGAGTTTATCGGAGAGAATAATACTTTTGGTGGTGAAGTTTCAGATATTTCTGGAGGAAAGTGCAAAGTAAAATTAGCAAATGCAGAAATACTAGCTAACCCAATCTCAGTCAAAGGTAAAGGAGAGCGGACTACTGTTTCTTTAAGACCAGAACGAGCTTTAATTAATCCAAGTACAAAAATGGATAATCTTCATAAAGGAAAAATAGAAGAAGTTATTTATCATGGGGACCATACAAGAGTAAGAATAAATCTTTTAGGCAACCCGGAGTTTATTTTAAAGGTTCCAAATAGTTCTTCTAACTTAGATATCAAACTTGGCAACGAAATTAATATCGGATGGAACAGTGATGACGCTCGGGCACTTGACCCAAAATAGACATTCCACAATTATTGAATAAGTAGATAAAAAGGGTTGTTGACTCTCTTCCCTGAAGTTGTTTTAATTAGTTTTTTAAACGTTTAAACGGAGGAAAAATGAAAAAACTAAGTAAAATATTACTAGCTATTTCTTTTGTACTTTCACTAACTACTTCAGCATTTGCAACAACAGTAACTGCAGTGTCTTGGGGTGGGGCTTATACTGAGTCTCAAAAGTTAGGTTATGGTGATCCGACTGCTAAAAAACTAGGCATTAACATTGCTTGGGTTGATTATTCAGGTGGTTTATCAGAAATCAAAGCACAAAAAGAAGCTGGAAAGATCACGTGGGATATAATGGACGTGTTCGCAATGGATACTATCACTGGATGTGATGAAGGATTATTTGTTGAATTTGATTTTGACAAAGACTTCCCACCAGCTCCAGATGG